>NZ_LXJP01000043.1:0-62605 GCF_001728855.1 Pseudomonas sp. AP19
CCTTTTTTTTTGGCTACTGCTCTAATGCACGCAAGGGTTGATCACGCGACTGAGCGACAGGCACTACTTATTCACAGGCACCAAGTCGAAACGATTGATCTGGTATTGAAAAAGCAAACAATCCGGCCCCGCTCTACACCCACTGAAGTGCTTTAGCCCCGCAGGCAGCCAGTAATAAGAGCCTGGGGGATAGTCAACTGTTTTGCCGTCGATAATTGCGTAGAACGTCCCCTGAAGCACCACTGTCGGCAGCGCTTGCGTGTGACGATGGTAAGGATTATCTCTGCCACCGGGAAACCTTACGAAGGCCTCATAAGGCCCATTGCCCAAGAGATCGCCTTTCACATTGGCATAATAAATCCCCTGGCTACCCGGAACCTCCTTCCACACAAGAGCAGAGACGGGCTCAGAAATAGGGTCGTTCGGTTCCGGGGGCGGTATATAAGCCCATGCCGCCGTAGAGAGCATGAGGGTTGCGATAGCTACTTTAATTTTTGTCATGAAGGCACTCACCGTAAATTAATTACGCCTCAGCCTAAACGGGGAAATACTGCCACTTCAGACCCTGGACAGTCAGACAATAAAAGCTTTCCGCCTCTGAACTGACGGCAGGAAGTATGACTAATAACAGAGCTTGCCAGCGGCCCGCTTCATTAGTCACCTGGAAGTCTAGAAGAGGAAAAAACAAACGCCACTGTCGATCACATCCCGTAGTGCAACAACGTGGGCACATCTACATCCCACAGGATCCCTGGGTCATCGACGGCAACTTCTCGCAGGCCCGCACTGGCAAACAGCGGCTTGGCCCCACGGTCTCCGGTCAGCGCCATCAAAGCAGGGCCGAACGAACGTCCAAACGCGACGGGATGCCCATACTGACCGCAATGCACAGGCGCGCTGATGTCAGCCTCCTCCAGCGCGGCGATCACTTGCTCAATACTGGAAGGCAAGATAAACGGCATGTCTCCCAGCACTATCAGCCACCCCTCAGCCGCAGCGCTGGCCGCGACAGCTGCCGCAATACTGTCGCCCATGCCGGATGAATGCAGCAACAACACCTCACACCCGTAGAGCTGCGCCAGGCGAATCACTTCAAGCCGCTCTGGCGTGGTCACCACCCACCGCGCTACGACACGCTCAGGCAAGGTCATCAGCACTTGCTCGATGACCGGCCGCGTCACGCCATCGCGCCCCACGCAACGGGCCAGTAACTTATCCTGATCAACGCCGGCTTCAGCACGAAAGCGGCTGCCCTGCCCCGCTGCCAGCACAATCGCCGTAACCATTACTCAGCCGCCACCGGCAGCGGTTTCTTCTGCACCGGTGCCACGCCATTTTTGATCGCGACAATTTCCGCCATCAGTGACAAGGCAATTTCGGCCGGTGTGTGGCTACCGATATGCAGACCGATCGGCCCATGCAGACGTGCAATCGCCTCCGCCGACAAACCCAGCGCGGCCAGGGTTTCCCGACGTTTCTGCGTATTAACCCGCGAACCGAGGGCGCCAATGTAGAACGCCGATGAGTTCAGCGCCGTCAGCAGCGCCATATCGTCCAATCGAGGGTCGTGAGTCAGGCAGACGATGGCCGTGCGCTCATCCGTCTGGATATTCAATACCGCCTCATCCGGCATGCCGGGCACAAAGCGGCCATGTTGTTCTTCCCAGCCGTAGACGAACTCTTCGCGCGGGTCACAGATCAGCACTTCGAAATCCAGCAAGCGCGCCATCTCGGCCACATAACGCGACAGTTGCCCGGCACCGATCAACAACAAGCGCCAGCGTGGGCCGTAGATAGCGCGTAAGCGTTCGCCATCGAACGTCACCGTGTCGGTCTTGCTCGCCGCACCCAGGCTCACGTGGCCGGTGGCCAGGTCCAGCTCGCGGGCGACGATTTCATGCGCTTCGCAACGCTGCAGCAGCTCAGCGACCCAACGCCAGTCGTCCACCCGCTCTTCCGTCAAGCGCAACGTGCCGCCACACGGCAGGCCAAAACGCGCCGCTTCATCGCGGGTAACGCCGTAGGTCACCAACTGCACCGGCGGGCCGTCATCCACCCAGCGGCCGTCCTGCAACCGCGCAATCAAGTCATCCTCGATACAACCGCCGGACACCGATCCGATCACCACACCATCGCCGCGCAAGGCCAACATCGCCCCCGGTGGACGCGGTGCACTGCCCCAAGTCTGAACCACGCTGTACAACAGCACTCGCTGCCCGGCGCGGCGCCATTGGAGCACGCTGCGCAGGACATTCAGATCCACGCTATCCATCCAACCTCCGCCGCGTTATTGAAGAGCTATTGATTGACTGTAAAGCAAAAGATTCCAAAAGTGATCGGGTACAAACGCAAACGCCCCGAACAAGTCGGGGCGTTTGTGAGTGGCTTCGGCGTCAGTTCACGCCATCAACCTGTTACTTCACTGCAGCAGGCGCAGGACCTTCGGCCACACCCAGGTCATCTTCCGGACGGGTGTCGGAGATGCCGGTACCGCCGGATGCCAACTCGCTCTGCAGCTTGTCGGTGTCCAGTTCGTTGACCCACTTGGCCACAACGATGGTGGCAACGGCGTTACCCACCAGGTTGGTCAGTGCGCGGGCTTCGGACATGAAGCGGTCGATACCCAGGATCAGCGCCAGGCCGGCAACCGGCAGGTGACCAACGGCCGACAGGGTCGCGGCCAGCACGATGAAGCCCGAGCCGGTCACGCCTGCAGCGCCTTTGGAGGACAGCAGCAGCACCAGCAACAGGGTGATCTGGTGGGTGATGTCCATGTGGGTGTCGGTCGCCTGGGCGATGAACACGGCAGCCATGGTCAGGTAGATCGAAGTACCGTCGAGGTTGAAGGAGTAGCCCGTCGGAATCACCAGGCCTACTACGGATTTCTTCGCGCCCAGACGCTCCATCTTGATCAGCATGCGTGGCAGTGCGGATTCGGAGGAGGAAGTACCCAGTACGATCAACAGCTCTTCACGGATGTAGCGAACCAGCTTCAACACGCTGAAACCGTGCGCGCGGCAGATGGCGCCCAGCACCACCACCACAAACAGGATGCAGGTGATGTAGAAGCAGATCATCAGCTGGCCCAGTTGCACCAGGGAACCTACACCGTAGGCACCGATGGTGAACGCCATGGCGCCCAGGGCACCGATGGGGGCGAGCTTCATGATCATGTTGATGATGTTGAACATCACGTGGGCGAAGCGATCGATGAAGTCCAGCACCGGCTTGCCGTAGGCACCCAGGCGATGCAGGGCGAAACCGAAGATCACCGAGAACATCAGCACTTGCAGGATGTCGCCGTTGGCGAAGGCACCGACGATGGTGTTCGGGATCACATTGAGGATAAAGCCAACCACGCTCTGGTCTGCACCAGCGGTCACGTAGGCCGCGACTTTAGAGGCGTCCAGGGTCGCTACGTCGATGTGCATGCCGGCGCCCGGTTGCACAACGTTGACGACGACCAGGCCGATCAGCAGGGCGATGGTGGAGACCACTTCGAAGTAGAGCAGCGCGTAGCCGCCGGTTTTGCCCACCGATTTCATGCTTTGCATGCCAGCGATGCCGCTGACAACGGTGCAGAAGATGATCGGGGCAATGACCATTTTGATCAGCTTGATAAAGCCGTCACCCAGTGGCTTGAGGGCCACGCCGGTCTGCGGGTAGAAGTGACCGAGCAAAATACCGATAACGATTGCAACGATCACCTGGAAATACAGGGATTTGTAGATTGGCTGACGAGTCGTCATTGCAAAGTTCCTCAATCGCACCGTGTGGCAAAGATCCGCCATTGCCAACGACACTTGAATTGCGAACCCTCCTGCACTGGAGGGATTTGTTGTTTGCGAGGCCGGGTCTGTAGGAACAAGCCTGCGCTGTAATCCTTATCGCAAACGTCGTGCCACTTTGCTTAAAATCCCTGAAGGCCTTTAGACATCAGGGCTGGGGGTTTTCATGGCCTCGCCAGGGCCGCGCATAACGTGGCGGAAATCCGCCCACTCACCAAATCCCGTCCTACAATTTGGCGGATATCCGCCTTGTCGCCCCGCTCGGTGATGACTAACATCCGTCACTCCATGGACGAGGCCCTCACATGCGTGAACGTACCATCGCCAGCCACTACGCCCGAGCCGCCCTCGGCGGTGCGCGCCGGGCGGGTTACGACTATTCGGGTTTGTTGCTGCAGGTGGGCATCACGCCGGAGCTGCTCACCGAACCCCGCGCCCGAATCGCCCCGGAACAATTCACCCGGCTCCTGCAAATGCTCTGGCTGGCGCTGGACGACGAATACCTGGGGTTTGCCGAAGGCCCGAGTAAGCGCGGCACCTTCGCCATGATGTGCCACGCGCTGATTCATTGCCGCACCCTGGAGAAGGCTCTGGAACGCGGTTTATTATTTTATAGCCTATTCCCACAGGGTCCGCGCTGGCAGCTGACAAAAGAAGGCGAGATGGCTCGCTTGAGCCTGGACGATTCGCAACTGTGGGACCCGGACCACTTCCTCAGCGAATGCCTCCTGGTGATCTGGCATCGCCTGGGCAGTTGGTTGATCGGCCAGCGCATCCGGCTCCATCAGGCAACGTTCAGCTACTCAATGCCGACCCATGCCGGCGAATACGACCTGCTCTTCCCCTGCCCTCAGGTCTTCGGTGCGCCGCGCAGCAGCCTGGTGTTTCCCAGTCGCTACCTGAGCCTGCCGTTGCTGCAGGACGAGCGGACCCTCAAGCACTTTCTGGAGCGCTCCCCCGCCGACCTGCTGTCGCGGCCGGATGAAGGCGACAGCTTGAGCAGCCAGTTACGCCGTTTGCTCAGCCGCGACCGCAGCCCTTGGCCTGACCTTGAAGCTGTCGCGCAGCACCTGCACATCAGCGCGCAAACCCTGCGCCGGCATTTGCGTGAAGAAGGCACCAGCTTTCAGGCGCTCAAGGATGAGTTGCGCCGAGACATCGCCATCTACCATTTGGGCCGCGCAAATTTGTCTTTGCAGGCGATCGCCGAGCAGCTGGGTTTTTCCGAACCGTCAGCGTTTCATCGGGCGTTCAAGAAGTGGACGGGGCTGACGCCAGGGGCGTATCGGGCACAGGAAAGCTAGCGGGGTATTAGCTGGGCGGGGCGGGGCTCATCGCGGACAAGCCCGGCTCCCACCTGTAATGGGTGAATACCTTCAAAATGTGGGCGCTGGCTTGCCAGCGATGAGGCTGGTAGAGCCGCTGCACATCAAATACCCGGGAAGTGAATCCGGAACGCCGCGCCACCCAGCGGTGAATCGCCAAGCGTCAGGCGCGCACCATAGCTTTCGATGATGTCCTTGACCACTGCCAGGCCGATGCCCTGCCCCGGGTGCTGGCGATCCAGCCGTTCGCCCCGTTGCAGAATCCGCGCACGCTGATCGGGCGGCACGCCTGGGCCGTCATCTTCAATGCACAACTCGGTGCCTTCGAGGTTTTCCACCAGGCTGATGCGCACTTCACTCAGGCACAGGCGATAAGCGTTTTCCAGCAGGTTGCCGAGCATTTCGAGCAAGGCGCCCTTCTCGATGGGTACATCGCATTCCGGCGGCAAGTCAAAAGACACGGTGACGCGTTTGTCGCGGTAAACCTTATCGAGGGTGTCACACAGGCTTTGCAACACTGGCTCAAGACGTACCTGGTGACGCACCAGGCCACTTTTGCGCAAGCTGGCGCGCTGCAATTGATAGCCGATCTGCTGGCTCATGCGTTCGATCTGCGATTGCAAGACCCAGGCCTGACCACGCTCCTCCGGCCGCTGGGCCATGTCTTCACTCACCCCCTGCAGCACGGCCAGCGGGGTTTTCAGGCTGTGGGCCAGATCGTCGAGGGAATCGCGGTAACGCGCACGTTGCTCACGCTCGCTGTGCAGCAAACGGTTGAGGGAGCCGGTCAGGCGCAGCAGTTCGCGGGGGTGTTCTTCGGTCAGGCTTTCGCGGGTGCCGCCTTCGATCTGGTCAAGTTCCTGGCTCAGGCGCCGCAGGGCTTGCAAGCCCCAGGTCAGGCCCAGCCACAGCAGGGTCAGCAATACGAGCAAGGCCGCGCCAAACCCGAGGTAGAGGTTTTCCTGCAGGCCTTCAAGGGTCAATTGGTATTCGCGCACCGGTTGCAACGCCACGATACTGAACGCCGCACTCTTGCCGCCCAACAGCTTGACCTCCACGTCATACACGAAGAACTCCTGGCCACTGGCTTCGCGGATACGCGCAAACTCGTTGCCACGCCCGTCATAGCGCGGCTTGTAGTTGATGTTCTCTTCCTGGGTCGCCCGTGAGCGCCACACCAGATGGCCTTCTCGGTCGTAGATATAACCGAGCAGACGGCTGTCAGTGAGGTTGAAGCGCTCGTCCGGCAACTGCGCCGGCATCAGCAGGCGGTTGTTTTCGACCCGCGCGGCGGAAATCAGGGTGGTGACGTCCGACGCCAGGCGCTGCTCGATGGAATCCTGCAGCGCCAGGCTGAACGCGCCTTGCATGGCCGGCAACAAGCCCAGCATAAACAGCACGGCCAGGGTGGTGGCCGCGAGCATCAAGCGCACACGTAGCGAGCGAATCAACGGCAGCGCTCATTGAACAGGTAGCCCAGGCCACGCACGGTGTCGATCGGCTTGAACCCGGCCGGGCCTTCCAGCTTGCGGCGCAGGCGCCCGACCAGCACTTCGATCACGTTCGGATCACGCTCGTCGTCATCGGGGTAGAGCTGTTCCATCAAGCGGTCCTTGGCCACCACCTGCTGATGGTGACGCATCAAGTATTCGAGAATCCGATACTCGTAGGCAGTCAACGCCAGCGGTTGCTCATCCAGGGAGGCTTGCTTGCGATTCAGGTCCAGCAGCAGCGGCCCGGCGACGATGGTCGACTGGGTAAACCCGCTGGAGCGGCGCAGCAAGGCGTTCATCCGCGCTTCCAGTTCTTCGAACTGGAACGGCTTGACCACATAATCGTCGGCGCCGGCGGCCAGGCCTTCGACCTTGTCCTGCCAGTTGCCGCGCGCGGTGAGGATCAAGATCGGGAAGGTCTTCGCCTGGCTGCGCAGTTGGCGGATCAGGTCCAGGCCGCCCATGCCGGGCAGGCCCAGGTCGATAATCGCCAGGTCGTGGTTGAATTGCCCGGTCTGGTACAGGGCTTCCTCGGCATTGGCCACGGCTTCGACCACGTGACCGCTGTCAGTCAGGCGAGTGAACAGGTGATGACGCAGCAGCGCCTCATCTTCCACGACCAGCAATTTCATAAGGCTCTCCAAGGCGATTCAACTGTCCGACAGGGGAATATCATAGCGGCCCTGCAAGTCTTGCGGGCGCAGTTTAATGCCATTGTATTGGCCCGTCAGGTGTGTGTAGCCGGTGCGATAAGCGGGCTGCGGCGTGACTTGCCCCAGAAACTGCCCCCACGGCGCGGCCTGACTGCCCGCGTCGTCGAAGCTGACACGATGGATCAGGTTGCTGGATTTTTTGGTTTTTTCGCCACCAAATGCCGCAAATGCGCCGTCCGAAGCCTGGACCCCGGCTGTAGCACTGAGCATGGTTAACGCCAACATCAGCTTTTTGATCACAGTCATGGTGCTTACCTCTACGCGTTTGGCTGTTGAAGCCAGACTACGCAGGCGCCCCTGAACTCCCCCTGAACAGGCTCTGAACCTGGCCTGAACCGTTGCGGGCTATCCACTGGCGTGCCAACTCGGCAAAATACCGCACATGACGCCCTTACCCGCTTGCTGCACCCCACTCGATGCCCACTGGCCGCTGCCCGTTCCATTACCAGGCACGGTGTTCCTCAGCACGCGATTCGACCCGGCCTTATTGATCGCCGACGATTTTCAGCGCAGTGCCGTGCCGCCGCCGCCCAGCATCCAGCGCTCGGTGGCCAAGCGCCAGGCAGAATTCCTCGCCGGCCGCCTGTGCGCCCGCGCGGCATTGCAACAGCTTGATCAGCTCGATTGCGTACCGGCCATCGGCGAAGACCGCGCGCCGGTGTGGCCCGGGCATATCAGCGGCTCGATCACCCACAGCACTGGGCATGCGGCAGCGATAGTCGGGCACAAGGCACAATGGCGCGGGCTGGGCATGGACCTGGAGAATCTGCTGACACTGGAACGCGCGGAGCGCCTGGCCGGGGAAATTCTCACCACCGATGAATTGCAGCGCATGGCCGCGCTGCCGCGCGAGCAGATCGCCTTACTGGTAACGCTGACCTTTTCGGTCAAGGAAAGCCTGTTCAAGGCGCTCTACCCGATCGTGCAGAAGCGCTTTTACTTCGAGCATGCCGAGGTGCTGGAGTGGTCGGCGGCCGGGTATGTGCGGCTGCGGTTGCTGACGGATTTGTCTGCACAGTGGTGCCATGGCACGGAGTTGGAGGCGCAGTTTGTGGTGGATGGGGAGCAGTTGTTGAGCCTGGTGGCTATCAGCGCCTGATCCAGCGTTATCGCAGGCAAGCCAGCGCCCGCAGGAGAATGCATTCCAACGGTGGGCGTGGGCTTGCCCGCGACAGCAGTGTCAGGGTTTATCCTGATCCCGCGGCCAACTCAGGCTAAAGCACGCCCCGCCCAAATTGTTGCTCTTGCTGATCAACGCCCGTCCGCCGTGCCAATAGATAATCCGTCGCACAATCGACAAACCCAGGCCATGCCCGCCCGATGCACGGGTGCGGCTGTCGTCCAGACGCAGGAAAGGCGTAAAGATCCGCTCCCAGGCGCTTTCCGGCACACCGGGGCCGTCGTCTTCCACATCGATGCGACAACGCACCTGGCCCACCTGATAGCTGATCAACACCTGGCCCTGGGCATGGCGCATGGCATTGCTCACCAGGTTTTGCAGGGCCCGGTGCAAGTAGCGCGGCTCGGCGTCGACCCAGGCGTCATCCCAATGTGCCGAAGACAGGCAGATGCCCCGGGCGACGTTGACCTGCGGGCGCAGTGGCGATAATTCGCCGATCACCTGATCCAGTAACGCATTGAGGTCGACCCGCTGGAAATTCAGCGCCGGTGCGCCTTGCTCCAGGCGGGCATAGGTGAGCATTTCGTCGACCAGGCCATCCAAGTCCTGGATATCGCTGTCCATGCCTTCCAGATATTTGCGCCGCGCCTCGGGAGTGGCGGCATCGCCGATCATCTCCAGACCAAAGCGCAGGCGTGCCACCGGGGTGCGCAGCTCGTGGGACACCGCACGCACCAGCTCGCGCTGGATCGCCAGCAATTGCTGCAAGTGCTCGGCCATGCCATTAAAGGCCGCGGCCAAGCGCCCCACCGAGTCGGCACCCCGAGCCGGGACACGCACCTCAAGGTTGCCTTTGGCGATGCGGGTGGCCGCCGCTTCCAGGCCTTTAAGGCGTCGCTCAAGCTGACGCACCAATAAATAGACGATCAGGCCGATCAGGGTCAGGCTGATCAGCGCGATCAGGATCAGCCATTGCGGCGGGTAAGGGCTCATTTGATACAGCGGGCCGATTTCCAGTACCCACGGCGTACCGACCATGCCGGCAAACACGCGGATTGAATCGCCGCCCTTGCCCAACGCCATCACCGTATCGCCTTCCGACACCCGACGGCGCTGGTCGTCGTCCATGTCGGCCGCGTCCAGGGTCATGAGGTGCATGTCAAAACCAAAACCCTTGGCTTCCTTGATATCGGCCAGTTTCTGCGGCTGCTCGGCGACCGGGAAGCGCACCAGTTCGTCCGCCAGCAGGTAAATAGTCGCGCGGGCCAGTTGTTCGCTGATCTGCTGGACTTCGCCGCTGAGTACCAGTTGCGACTGCTCACTGACCAGGCGCAGCACGCGCGCCGCATGCGGCCCGGTCTGCTCCACCAGCACCTGGCCGCGTTGCAGGCGAGTGCGCTGGCCCAGGTCCAACTGCGCGTCGGCCAGCGGGCGCAATTCCAGGGGAATGCCCAACAAGCGTTCCCACACCGCCAGGGCACGCTGGCGCTCGATCGGGCTCATGGGCTGCAGGTTGTCGCCCATCAACGCGAAAGTGCCGTGGGCCAGGCGCTCACGGTACTGGCCGCTGCGCACTTCGTTGAGCAGGTGCAAGGCCAGCACGCCCAATAACGCCACTAACACCAGGGCCGCGCACATGCCGCCGTAGATGCGCAGAAAGATCGAGTTCACAGCGGCATATCGGCAGCGGCTTCGGGGACGAACAGGTAGCCTTTGCTGCGGATGGTCTTGATCAGCCGTGGGTGGATCGGGTCGTCGCCGATCTTCGGTCGAATGCGTGAGATACGCACGTCAATGGAGCGGTCCTGGCCGTCGTAGCCAATACCGCGCAAGGCGATAAAGATTTCTTCGCGCGACAGAATGCGCCCGGCATTGGCGACCAGCAGCCACAACAGGTCGAATTCGGCGCTGGTCAACTCGATGCCGCCCTCATGCAGCCAGGCTTCGCGCAGGGCGTTGTCCACCACCAATGGGCCGAATTGCAGGCGGCGCTGGTTTTCCACGGCAGCAGGCTCCGCGGGCTCGCTGCGCCGCAGCAAGGCCTGGATACGTGCCAGCAACAAGCGCGGGCGCACGGGCTTACACACATAGTCGTCGGCGCCCATGTCCAGGCCAAGCACCTGGTCCATGTCGTCGGTGCGCGCAGTGAGCATCAGAATCACACCGTCATAGCGCTCGCGGACGTTGCGGCAGATGCTCAGGCCATCTTCCCCCGGCAGCATCAGGTCGAGGATCACCAGATCAGGCTGTTCGGCGATGATGCGCGCCGCGGCCTGGGCGCCATCGCTCTCCACCGACACCTGCAAGCCGTTGCTCTCCAAGTATTCACGGGTCAACTCGGCCAATCGCTCGTCGTCCTCGACAATCAATATTTGCCAGGCTTCTTGCTCCACGGGTGATCCTCGTCGCGCTCTAGAGAGTGGTCATGACACGGCGATCAAATCGGTGGGCTGGCTTGCCTGTTCGCCCAGTTTGATGTTCACCGGTCATAGCCTGTTTGTAATGTTGTGCGGGCATAACACTGACTGTCAGTAGGCCGATTGTAGCCACGGGCCAGCCCTCCAGCACAAGCCGGGAAATCCATTCGGTGATCGCGTTTTTTTGTGATAGGGTTCGCGCCCCCAAAATTCCAATCAGCTGTTTTTACCTTGGAATATTCAGTGACAAACGGCGCAATCCAGCCGCACTGCGGCCTACACGGGCGTTCCATGTTTCATACACATTTTACCCACAGCGTTATCCACAGGTAGTGCGTTGCTAAGACCCCCAAAACGCATTATCTTGTACCTCGGCGCTAAAAAAACCCTACATGTAGGGTTTCAAGCGAAAAACCAAACACAGATCAGACAAGAAACTCAAGTGCTTTCTTGCTCCCGTTTGGTTGAACCAACGCATTTTTTGAAAGCCCAAACCGCGCACGCGGATGGCAGCCGTTTTCCCGCCACAAGGGCGAAAAACGGTACGGGTGTTGCAGTGCTTGGAGCGAGCAACTGTCACCCAACAGGAATACGGCGCAGGGTTCTTTAATGGCCCGAGCCGAAGACTTCGGCATGGAAGCGGCGCGATGAGCTCCCTTCCTCCTGTCCCGAAGTTGTTATGCCAGGCCAAGGCCTGTTGTAAGTGCTTCAGGACGGAACGGTGGGCACCGTGATGGTGCCCAAATAAATATAGAATGTGGAGACAACCCCCCATGCAAACCGACACAACTCGCGAGAACCCGCAGGGCTCCGTGCCGCAGGCCGCTGATTCGAACCTGGATCTGTCCGCCACCGCACCTGGCCAATTGCGCGTGATCAAGCGTAACGGCACTGTCGTTCCTTACACCGATGACAAAATCACCGTCGCCATCACCAAAGCGTTTCTTGCAGTTGAAGGCGGCACCGCTGCTGCCTCGTCGCGCATCCACGACACCGTTGCCCGCCTGACCGAACAAGTCACCGCAACCTTCAAGCGTCGCATGCCCTCGGGCGGCACCATCCACATCGAAGAAATCCAGGACCAGGTTGAACTGGCCCTGATGCGTGCCGGCGAGCAGAAAGTGGCGCGCGACTACGTGATCTACCGTGACGCCCGTTCCAAGGAACGCGCCGTACGCACCCCGGCTGAAGAAGCGGCCGTGCAAGCTCACCCCTCGATCCGTATCACCCTGGCTGACGGCACGTTTGCGCCGCTGGACCTGGGCCGCCTGAACACCATCATCACCGAGGCCTGCGAAGGCCTGGAAGAAGTCGACGGTGACCTGATCCAGCGCGAAACCCTGAAAAACCTGTACGACGGCGTAGCCCTGACCGACGTCAACACAGCGCTGGTGATGACTGCCCGTACCCTGGTTGAACGTGAGCCGAACTACTCGTTCGTGACCGCGCGCCTGCTCATGGACACCCTGCGTGCCGAAGGCCTGGGCTTCCTCGGCGTCGCCGACAGCGCCACCCACCACGAAATGGCCGACCTGTACGCCAAGGCCCTGCCTGCCTACATCGCCAAGGGTATCGAATTCGAATTGCTGAACCCGATCCTGGCCACCTTCGACCTGGAAAAACTCGGCAAGGCGATCAACCACGAGCGCGACCAGCAGTTCACGTACCTGGGCCTGCAAACCCTGTACGACCGTTACTTCATCCACAAGGACGGTATCCGCTTCGAACTGCCGCAAGTGTTTTTCATGCGCGTGGCCATGGGCCTGGCGATTGAAGAGAAGCACAAAGAAGACCGTGCCATCGAGTTCTACAACCTGTTGTCGTCCTTCGACTACATGTCGTCGACGCCGACCCTGTTCAACGCCGGCACCCTGCGTCCACAGCTGTCCAGCTGCTACCTGACCACCGTGCCGGATGACCTGTCGGGCATCTACCACGCGATCCACGACAACGCCATGTTGTCCAAATTCGCTGGCGGCCTGGGCAACGACTGGACCCCGGTGCGTGCCTTGGGTTCGTACATCAAGGGCACCAACGGCAAGTCCCAGGGCGTAGTACCGTTCCTGAAAGTGGTGAACGACACCGCCGTAGCGGTCAACCAGGGCGGCAAGCGCAAAGGCGCTGTCTGTGCCTACCTGGAAACCTGGCACATGGACATTGAAGAGTTCATCGAGCTGCGCAAGAACACCGGTGATGATCGTCGTCGTACCCACGACATGAACACCGCCAACTGGATCCCGGACCTGTTCATGAAGCGCGTCTTCGATGACGGCCCGTGGACCCTGTTCTCGCCATCCGAAGTACCGGACCTGCACGACCTGACCGGCAAGGCCTTCGAAGAGCGTTACGAGTACTACGAAGCCCTGTCCCAGTACCCGGGCAAGATCAAGCTGTTCAAGACCATCCAGGCCAAAGACCTGTGGCGCAAAATGCTCTCCATGCTGTTTGAAACCGGCCACCCATGGCTGACCTTCAAAGACCCGTGCAACCTGCGCAGCCCGCAGCAGCACGTGGGCGTGGTCCATAGCTCGAACCTGTGCACCGAGATCACCTTGAACACCAACAAGGACGAGATCGCCGTTTGCAACCTGGGCTCGATCAACCTGCCGAACCACATCACCAACGGCAAGCTGGACACCGCCAAGCTGGAACGCACCGTGAACACCGCCGTTCGCATGCTCGATAACGTTATCGACATCAACTACTACTCGGTGCCACAAGCGAAGAACTCCAACTTCAAGCACCGTCCGGTCGGCCTGGGCATCATGGGCTTCCAGGACGCGCTGTACCTGCAGCACATTCCTTACGGTTCCATTGCAGCCGTCGAGTTTGCCGACAAGTCGATGGAAGCGGTCAGCTACTACGCGATCCAGGCTTCCTGCGACCTGGCCGATGAGCGTGGTGCCTACGAGACGTTCCAGGGCTCGCTGTGGTCCAAAGGCATCCTGCCGCTGGATTCGCAACAGATCCTGATCGAGCAACGTGGCCAGAAGTACATCGACGTTGACCTGAACGAATCCCTGGACTGGGCACCGGTACGTGCCCGTGTGCAGAAAGGTATTCGTAACTCCAACATCATGGCCATCGCGCCGACCGCCACCATCGCCAACATCACTGGCGTGTCGCAGTCGATCGAACCGACCTACCAGAACCTGTATGTGAAATCGAACCTGTCGGGCGAATTCACCGTGATCAACCCGTACCTGGTTCGCGACCTTAAAGCCCGCGGCCTGTGGGACTCGGTCATGATCAACGACCTGAAGTACTACGACGGTTCCGTGCAGCAGATCGAACGCATCCCGCAAGAACTCAAAGAGCTCTACGCGACCGCTTTCGAAGTGGACACCAAGTGGATCGTTGACGCCGCCAGCCGCCGTCAGAAGTGGATCGACCAGGCTCAGTCGCTGAACCTGTACATCGCCGGCGCATCGGGCAAGAAGCTCGACGTGACCTACCGCATGGCGTGGTACCGTGGCCTGAAAACCACTTACTACCTCCGTGCCCTGGCCGCGACCAGCACCGAGAAGTCGACCATCAACACCGGCAAGCTGAACGCTGTTTCCAGCGGCAACCACGGTGATGATTCGGTTCTGGCTGCTCCAGCCGGCCCGGCGCCAGTACCAAAGGCTTGCGCGATTGACGAGCCGGATTGCGAAGCTTGCCAATAAGCTGAGCGGTTATTGAAAAGCCCGTTAACCGAAAGGTTAACGGGCTTTTTAAATTGACTGCCGGGCGTACACCGCTGCTGCGCTATTTAAATGCGTAGGCTCCCCCCCAATACCAATCCTCTCTCTCAGGTCGACCACCTCGCCCACCCCATAGCTCTGTGTGCCCTCCGATCACCGCCATCGTATGTTCCTTATACGCGACAACACCCAATGCACCCGAGGCAAGCTCATCACTGGAGGATTTCCGGTACATGTTTTTGAGCCCCAGGCGATTCAGCGCTTCATCGGGGCGTTCACCGTCGTTCAAACTCACCAATGCGTCCTGATAGCTATTCTTGGCATTGTGATCATTACCATAACCATAACCTTCGTTACCCTCCATATGAGCCCGCTTGGCACTGGCGGCGTACATGAAGTTGGCGTTGGTGATCATTTCGGCATCCGTTCCTTGGAACCTGGCCTGTTGCGCCGCCTGCACCAATTCTGCTTTGCTCAAATCGAGCTCGAACCCATCGCGCATCTTCACGCTAAAGCCGTCGCCTTTCGGTTGAACGTCCATGAATACGTCAGTTGGTTTGTTGCCGAACTTCATCATTGCGGCCTTTATCGCTGCAACCGTGGTGCAATTTCCGTCCGGCCCCTGGCTGAAGCCAGACCAGATATTGCCGGCCTCGTTGCCCATTCCTGGCTTAGTCCCAGGGTTGCTCTTGTCCAGCTTGTAATTTGAGTAATGGGCGCCTGCGGTGAAAGGCTTATTACTCATGGACTCTACCGAGCCAAAACCACCCCGATCAAATCCGCCACTGCCATTCCCACTCCCACTGCCATTACCACTACCTTTGCCAATGGGTGGAGAAGGTGTGGAAGATTGCTCATCTGGAAACAGATCCGGAAATAACCTCTTCAAAAACGCAAGCCAATCTTCAGACGCTTCTTTTTTCAGCTGTTCAAGGATCGCCTTGAACTTCTCGTCCCCCAGCGCCTTTCGCCTTTCATTCAGCTTGTCACGCAGGTCTTGGGCGGTCTGGCTCTTGAACATCTTCTCTGCATCATCAAGCTCTTTGAGAAGCTGGGTGACCGTCTCCTTGTCCTTATGGGTATCTACATCATCCTTTTTTTGGTCTTTTCGGCTTACGCCGCCCAGATACTGGCCTGCCCCTAACACGTCATAACGCACGCCCCCAGCCCCATGGCCGGGCACCGATGAATTCCACATACCAAGCCCCTTTTAAAGACAGGATCCAACGCCTTTCGGCTTGATGTGTGGAAAGAACGATGTAGTCAGTTCCAATCAGCGCGTGTCGTCTGGCGAACGGGCAGCGGGTAAGAAAAGGGCTGAATGCCAAATGACAGGCAAAAAAAACCCCTCGACTGAGGGGCTTTCGCTTCGCTTGCGCGTCAGGGCTAACGCATCAGGTCATCTGAATGATGGTCTGCATGATGGTGCTCTGGGTGGAGATCGTCTTGGCGTTCGCCTGGTAGTTGCTCTGGGCCTTGATCAGGTCCACCAGCTCGTTGGTCAGGTTGACGTTGGAGTTCTCCAGGGATTTGGACACGATCGAACCCAGCGTACCGGATTGCGGGGTGTCGTAACCCGGCTGGCCCGATGCGAAGGTTTCTTTCCAGGCCGTGCCGCCCGCCGGCTGCAGGCCCTGCTCGTTGTTAAAGCTGGCCAGGGAAAGCTGGCCGATGGCCTTGCTCTGCTGGTTGCTGAAGGTGGCGAACATCACACCGTTACCGTCAATGCTCAGGCCGGTGATCTGGCCGGTGGCGTAGCCATCGGTGACCGGCGGGTTGCGGTAAGTGGCCGAGTTGTACTGGGTAATATTGGCCATGTTAATGGCAATCCCGCCAGGGTTGGCGTTCGCACCGTTTTTGGTCCACACACCGTTGGTCACGGTGCCCGGCACCCAACCGGTCAGCTGCAAGGTGGTGCTGGAGGTTGTACCGGTGATAATCCCGGTGAGTTTGCCGGAACCGTCGAAGCTCAATGTCGAGGCGACCGGAGGCGTCGAACCCGTGCCGGTAGGTGCCGAACCGTCAGGGTTACGGCCATCGATCAGGGTGTAGGACTTCCAGGTGTTGGAATCCGTTTTGACCACGTATTGCACCATTGGGTGGGCGTTACCCTGGGTGTCATACAACGTGGTGTTGTATTGGGTGCTGAAGGTGGTGGAATCGGTCGGATCGAACGGCTTGAGCGTTTGGTCGATCACCGGCGACGAGGAGTTCAGGTTACTGGTGGAATCCACCTTGCTGGAAGCCTTCGGCGGCAGGTTCGACAGGTTCAATTGCAGGTCGGTCAGTGCACCTTTGACGATATTGCCATCGGCGTCCGCCGCGTAGCCTTGCAGGCGCGAGGTGCCGGTATTGTTGGTGATATAGCCGTCTTTATCCGAGTGGAACGAACCGTTGCGCGTGTATTCCAGCGAGCCGTCGCTGCCCTTCTGCACAAAGAACCCGCCACCCTGGATCGCCATGTCCAGCAGACCGCCGGTGTTGTTGACGTCGCCCTGGGTGAATTGCTGTGACACTGCCGCCAGGTTCACACCGCTGCCGACACTGTTCTGGCCGGTGCCGAGCTTGGACGCCGCGTAAATGTCCGAAAACTCCGCGCGGGACGATTTGAAACCGGTGGTCGCAACGTTGGCAATGTTGTTGCCAGTGACGTCCAGTTGTTTGTTGGCCGCATAGAGACCGCTAAGGCCGATATTAAAAGACATGTTTCTCTCCCTCTGCCGTATTGAGCCGGCTCTATGTACCGATAGTCTGAATTTGCGACAGCTTGACGCTGCCCATGCCGCCAGCCAGGTTCAGCAGCATTTCGCCGCCGGTCTTGCTCAACGTCACGCTGGTCACCGTTGCCGGCAGCGACGTCAGCAGAGCAACCGAGTCGCCCTTGTCATTCTTGGTGCTGGCCGCGAAGGTGTAAGTCCCGGCTGGCGCGACCTCACCTTTGTCGTTCTTGCCGTCCCAGATAAAACTGGAATCGCCGGCGCTCTGGGTGCCCATATCGATGGTGCGCACCACATTACCGTCCTTGTCGGTGACCTTGACGGAGACGTTGCCCGTCGCCGACGTTACCGCCACCGAACCGGTCATGCTCTTGCTGGTATCAACCATCGCCTTATCGGTCTGGGTGATGATCGAACGCCCAACCAGCGACGACGCCTGCAGCGCCTGCGAGGAGCTGAAGTTGCTGGAGATCGAATTCACCGAGTCGTTCAGCGTGTTGATGCCTTCCAGGCTACTGAACTGCGCCAACTGCGCCACGAACGCGCCGTTGTCCTGAGGCGACAGTGGGTTCTGGTTTTTCAGTTGGGTCACCAGCAGCTGCAGGAACGCATCTTTGCCCAGCGCCTGGTTACCCGTGGCCGCCTTGGCAGCCGAGTTGAGGCCGCTGTTGTCCGTCGCGGTCTTGACCTTGGTGTTGAACAGGTCCTGAACCGCCGTGTTGGGTGTAGAAGTGGTATCAACGATGGCCATTATTTGGCGCCCCTTATCACTGACCCAGGGTCAGGACCTTCTGCATCATGGTTTTGGCGGTGTTCATCATTTCCGCGTTGGTCTGGAACGAGCGGCTGGCGGAAATCATGTCGGCCATTTCCTCGACCACGTTGACGTTGGGGTAGTACACGTAACCCTTTTCGTTCGCGGCGGGGTGGTTAGGCTCGTAACGGGCCTCCAGGTTGCTCTGGTCTTCGACCACACCGAGTACCTGCACGCCTTGGCCTGCGGCATCCTGATTCTGGAACAGCGAATCGCCGCTACCGCTCTGGCCGGCCTGGCCGCCCTGGAACATGGTGGCGAACACCGGGTGACGGGCGCGGTAAGTCTGGTCAATGCTCGAAGACACGGTCTCGGCGTTGGCGATGTTACTGGCGACGGTGTTCAAACGCGTGGTCTGCGCGCTCATGCCACTGCCGGCAATATTGAAAACACTGGCTAGGGACATGGCTTATTCTCCACGCAGGGCTGACATCAGCCCTTTGAATTTGCTGTTGAGCAGGGTGAAGCTGGCCTGGAAGTTCACCGAGTTCTCGGCGTAGGCCGATTGCTCAAGTTGGGCATCCACGGTGTTCTGATCGATCGACGGTTGCATCGGCGTGCGATACAGCAGCGACTCGTCACCACTGCCCAGGCCTTGCGCTTCAATATGACGGCTGTTGGTCATGTTCAAGGCAAAGGTGCCGTTCTTGGTCTTGTCCTGCTGCGCCGCGAGCACAGCGGAGAAGTCCAGGTCCCGAGCCTTGTAGTTCGGGGTATCGGCGTTGGCAATGTTGTTGGCCAGGACTTCAGCACGCTGGGCGCGGAAGCCCAGGGCTTGTTCGTGGATACCGAGCGCTTTATCGAAGCTGATGCTCATGGCGGAAACCTTTAGGCTGACCTGCTTTTCGTATCTGGGTTATAGCAAGGCGCATGCCAATTCGTTCAAGGCCCGTAATTCAAGGGTTTGCGAGGGGAATGCCGGCGGCAATGCCAGAAAAGCGGCAACGAACTTCCGCGTGGCGCCAGGAAAGCGGCAACCGCGGTTGCCGCTTTTACACATGGGCGGCAATGGTGCAGAGGAGGACATCGAGGGTACCGGCAGGCCTGACCGTTGGTCCGCACTGTCATTTCTGACAGTTGCGGAGCCTGCCGCCCCGGATGCTTGATTGCGCGGACACCCTTTCCTGAATAGCGCAGAGGCTCTACATGCTGACCATCCCGACCCTCGGCTTCAAGTTACAAGACACAGCCCAGCCGATCCCGAACCTGAACACCAACCTGCTGGTGGGTAACTACGCAGAATTGACCTCCGCTATTCCCGTGCTGCGAGCCGATTTCATCAATGTAAACATGAGCAGCAGCATCACCGGCGGCGTGTACAACCAAAGCTTTGAGGTAGGGGCAGATGCGCCCTCTCTCAACATTTCGATACCCCGGGCGTTTGTTGAAGCCAACATAGGCAACTACGTACAACTACTGTTGCGCATCAGCCGTAACAGGGTCATTTCTTCCGCGCCGACCGCGACGGTGAGCATTAATAAAGGCCCCGTCGTCGTCCCCCCCACCCCAACCACCGTATGGGATTTCAGCGATGGCACTTTCCAAGGCTGGGTACCTCAGGGGCCTTACGTCGGCGGGTTGCTGCGTATTAGCAATGGCAGCGTGGTGGCCGACATCCCCAACAGCCAAGCAACCAGTGCCCACATCATTTCCCGCGCAGTGCCGGTGATTGCAGGGCGCACGTACGATTGCAGCTTCGAGGTCATTGGCGGTATGGCCACCAGTGACGGCTCGACCCTGTACATGACGATAAATGGCAGCCGGATCGGCACCGACGTACAGAACATTACCAGCGCACAGCGGCAAACCGGGACAGGGACATTCACGGCGCCCCTGACGGGCGACGTCCGTCTAGGCATTTTCAATGCGAAGGTACCCAACGGGATTCATCGTCTTTCCCTGGGCAATATCCGAATGATCGCCAGGCCCTGAGTCACTCCGAGCCGTCGGCACCCCTACTTTGAGCCCATGAAAAACGGGAGGCCCTTGCGGGCCTCCCGTTTGTTTTGACTCAACCCCCCATCACTTCGCCTGGTAAATGATGCCGGGGCTGCACTGCACCATCTGGTAATGATCCGGCAGGCCGTTCAACGCCTCGGACGCCCCGAGGAACAGGTAACCGCCGCGCTTGAGCGTGCCGTGAATGCGCAACAGGATGTCCTTCTTCACTTCCGCCGAAAAGTAGATCAGCACGTTGCGGCAGAACACCATGTCGAACTTGCCCAGGCTGGCGTAGCTGTCGAGCAAGTTGAACGAACGAAACTCCACCCGGCTCTTGATGGGCGCCTTGACGGCCCAACGCCCCGCGCCTTTGGAGTCGAAGTAACGCTGCAGGCGTTCCTGGGACAAACCACGGCCCAGGGCCAGGCTGTCGTACTCACCCGTTTTGCAATTGGTGAGCATCGTGCCGGACAGATCGGTGGCGACAATTTGCGCGCCGGCCTTCAGTTGCCCCATGTTGGTCCGCTCGAACTCGTCGATGGACATCGAAATCGAATACGGTTCCTGCCCCGAAGAGCAGGCAGCCGACCAGATTCGCAGCCGCTGGCCCGGGCTGGCCTTGATGGCCTCCGGCAGCACCTTGCTCTTGAGCACTTCGAAAGGGTAGGTGTCGCGAAACCATAAGGTTTCATTGGTGGTCATCGCATCGACCACCATTTCTTTGAGCCCGCTGCGTGGCTGCCCCTGAATACGCTGAACCAACTCACCCAGGGACTTGATGCCCTGCTGTTCCATCAGCTTGTTGAGACGGCTGGATACCAGGTATTGCTTGTTTTCACCAAGCAATATGCCACAGGCTTTTTCCAGGAAGACCCGGAACTGTTCGAAATCCAAATTACCCGTAGACAATGATACCGCCTCTTAAATCGTGTGACCGCCAGGAGGAAATCCTCCTAGCTGTGATCTGCTGCCTTGATCCGGTCGACAACCCGGGATGCCAGGTCATCAGGACGGAATTTGGCCAAAAAGTCATCGGCACCGACTTTCTTGACCATCGCCTGATTGAATACGCCCGACAACGAAGTATGCAGGATGATATGCAATTTTTGCATGCGTGGATCGTTACGTATCTCGGCCGTCAGGGTATAGCCGTCCATTTCTGGCATCTCGATGTCGGAAATCATCATCAAGAATTCTTCTTCCGGCTTCTTGCCTTCATCCACCAGCTTGCGCAGGTAATCCAGGGCCTGGCGACCATCGTTGAGCGCCACCACTTCAACACCGACGGTTTGCAGGCAGCGGCTCACCTGTTTGCGTGCCACCGAGGAGTCATCCACCGTGAGCACACGCAGGGAAATCGCCTTGTGCGCGGTCTCGGCGTCCACGACACCCACCGAAATCGATTCCGAGGTAGGGGCCACTTCGGCGAGGATCTTCTCCACGTCGATAATTTCCACCAACTGGTTATCGACCCGCGTCACCGCCGTGAGGTAGTGATCGCGCCCGGTGCCCTTGGGTGGCGGATGGATCTCCTCCCAGTTCATGTTGACGATGCGCTCCACCGAGCGCACCAGGAAACCCTGGGTCTTGGTGTTGTACTCGGTGATGATCACGAACGGGTTCTCGCGGTCCTGCAGACCGGCGGAACTCGTGGCCAGGGCCAAGTCAAGAATCGGTATGGTCGCGCCACGAATGTTGGCCACGCCGCAGACCACAGGGCTGGATTTGGGCATTATGGTGAGCTTGGGGCACTGCAACACTTCCCGCACTTTAAACACATTGATGCCGTACAGCTGTTTGCCATCCAGGCGGAAAAGCAACAACTCCAGGCGATTCTGCCCTACCAGCTGTGTGCGCTGGTTTACTGAATCCATTACTCCTGCCATGCCCAGACTCCTACGCTAAAACCTTTGGGGGTACGACGCGTACCCAACACTAAACGGCACGAGCTTTGCTATTTATTGATTTATGAACCTTATAACGACAGTTTCCCGACGCCTTCGCCTCCCACGGTATAGCAGATTGCTCTGCGTCTCGATGGCACTGCTCGCCTTGGGCTCGGGCGTCACGGCACGTGCAGATAACGTCACCTTGCCTGATCTCCTTATCGGCGTCACTCAAGGCTTTCTTGAGTTCACTGTAGAAGATTATCTGGCGACCACACAGACACCTGGGCGTTATGAAATCCAAGTCAACCCGTTAGACCCGCGCCTGCGCATGCCAATGTGCGACAAGGAATTGACGGCCTCACTGGAAAGCCCCGCCCAGCCCATCGGCCGCGTGACGGTAAAGGTGCGCTGCGAAGGTGCATCGCCCTGGACCGTGTTCGTGCCGGCACAGGTCAAACTGTTTCGCGATGTCGTGGTGGTCACTCGCCCGCTCAAACGCACGGGTATCATCGGTTTTGAAGACGTCGCCCTGCGCGAACGGGATATCAGCCTGATCAATCAGGGCTACCTCACCTCGCTGGATCAGGCGGTCGGGCAAAAACTGACCCGACCAATGGTGACCGATCAGGTCATCACATTGGTCCACCTGGAACAGGCTGAAGTGATTCGCAAGGGCGACCAGGTGGTGATTTCCGCCAGCAGTGGCGGGCTGACCGTCAAGATGCCGGGCGAGGCGCTGTCCAACGGCGGCATGAGCGAACAGATTCGAGTCAAGAACCTCAATTCCAACCGTGTCATCAAGGCGCAGGTGACTGCACCAGGCCAAGTTGAGGTGGCGTTATAGATCACTGGTATCAAACGCCAGCTTTTCCTACACTGTGCGTTGGATGTCGGCCTGTGCAGGTTTATTGTCAATCGAACCTAAAGTTTGTTCGGGTATGGCCGAAAACATGGCAAGCGTCCAAATACCCAGAGGTTTTTTTATCATGGTCATTGATTTCAGTCGTTTGAATAACACCCCGGCTTTGCCCGGCAATACGCGCACCAGTGGTGCCAAGGACAGCGTAGAGGCCAAAGCCCAGCCCCTGCCCGCCAAGGCAGAACAGGCCGGCGCCAGCCAGAGTGGGGAATCGGTACACCTGAGCAATGAGGCTCAACAGTTGCAGAAGGTCACTGACTCGCTGCGCGATCAACCCGTTGTCAATAAAGCCCGCGTGGCCGAATTGAAGCAGGCGGTCGCCGATGGCAGCTATAAAGTCGACAGCAACCGTGTAGCCAGCAAGCTGCTTAACTTCGAAGCCGAGCGCTAGGCAAAGGCCTGCGCAGGGCTTTTGGACGCTTAAACCCCAAGGCCAGCCATGCACCACGACGAACATTTGCTCCAACTGATCATTGATGATCTGGCGCCGACGCAACAGTTGCTCGAGCTGCTCAAAGAAGAATCCCTGGCCCTGTACGGCCGGGACATGCGCTTGCTGGAAGAAATTCTGGCGCGCAAGCAGTCGCTGATCGTGCTGCTGGAGCAGCATGGCAAGAAGCGCAGCGAAATTCTCATCAGCCTTGGCCTGCCGGCTGATCACGACGGCCTCGCACAACTGGCCAGCCATTCTTCGGTTGGCGATCAGTTGCTGGCGCAGAGCACCGCACTCAATCAGTTACTCGCCCAGTGCCAGGAAGCCAACCTGCTCAATGGCCAGTCGATCCAGCTTCAGCAAGCTACGACCGCCAACCAGCTGCGTATACTTCACGGTGGAGAACCTCCGGCGCTTTATAACGCCCAAGGTTCCACCTCACGTCTGGTCAAGCCAAGCACCCGCAGCCAAGCCTGACGCCGGTTTACAGCGCGCCCTATCCAAGGCGCGCAACATGCTGGCAAAATGCCGGTTCTTGCGTGTAGTCGTATTTTGTCTGGAGATGGAAGAACCGTGTTCAACGCCCTTAATGCGGAAGATGCTCCGCAGCCACCCAAGGTGCTCACCACGCCTCTGGAAATCGCCAGCACATTACGGATGCTGCAAGAGAGTCATGATCCGCTGATCATCACCTTCCACGAACGCAGTCAGCGCTTCCAGAGCTACCTGGTGGCCGTTGACCGGGACAGCAAGACACTGGCGCTGGACGAAATGATCCCCCGTGACGGTGAACGTTATCTCGAGAATGGTGAGCCGTTCCGTATCGAAGGCTTCCATGAAGGTGTGCGCGTCGCTTGGGAAAGCAATGGCACGCTGACCATCAGCGAAAAAGACGGCCATCGCATCTACACCGGCAGCATGCCTGCCGAGGTGGTCTACCATCAGCGCCGCAATGCCTTCCGGGCCGCGTTGAAGCTGGCGCAACTGGTCAACATCGAACTGGGTGGCGAAAAACTCAAGGCGCCCATCAGCGGCAAGTTGCTGGATATATCCGCCACTGGCTGCAAGTTGCGCTTTGAAGGGGATATTTCCGAACGCCTGCAGCTGGGCCAGGTCTATGACCGCTTTATCGCCGCCCTGCCCTTCGGCAGCATGACCACTTCCGTCGAACTGCGTTACCTGCACTTCGAAGACAAGATCAACACCACCTTCGCCGGCGTGCGCTTCCACAACATGAGCGGGCTGGTGCAGCGCCAGGTGGAACGTTTTGTGTACCAGCTACAGCGCGAAGCGCGGCGGTTCGACAAGGACGACGATTTTTAAGCCTTAACGATCGCGGCAAAAAAAAAGGGCAGATCCTGATGGGATCTGCCCGTTTTTGCTATCAGGGGCGCGCCCTGCTCAGATCGTGAGGATGGTCGTCTGGGCCGAGCGGCTCCGGCGGCCCTTCGAACGCCGGTTCATCGGCTGGCGACTGCGGATCCGCTTCAGGCTCCGGTTCCGGGTCAGGCACCACGGTCTGCATCTGCTCCTGCACCACCGCCTCGTCCACGCGAGGGTCCAGGCACGCGACCAGCGGCGAGCTGGACATGCTGTCGGGCATCGCCACGTGGTGCAGTGGCGCATCATCCACCTGATGCAGGTTGGTCACCGCTTTCGGCCGGATACGCCAGACCAGAATCAACGCACACAGGCTGAAAAACGCATACAGCATGTGGCTGCCGAACAGCTTCATGACCACACCGGCCAAGAGTGGCCCGACACTCGCACCAACCCCGTAAGTCACCAGCAACATGGCCGTCAGCGACACTCGGCGATCACCCTCAACATGGTCGTTGGAAAACGCTACCGCCAGCGGGTACAGGCAGAATTGCACCAGCGAACACAAGAACCCAGCCACGAACAGCACTTCCAAAGGCACGTGGGTCATCACCGCCAACGGCAACGCCGCCACCGCCAGACACAAGGCAAAGCAGCGAATCAACAAGGCCCGGTCATAACGGTCCGACAACCAGCCCAACGGCCATTGCACCAGCAGACCGGCGAAAATGCAGCTACCCATAAACAGACCGACCTGCTCAGTGGTCAGCCCCTGCTGTGAGGCGTAGAGCGGCGCCAAACCGTAGAACGAACCCACGATCAACCCCGCGCCCAAAACCGTACTGAGCGACTGTGGCACCCGCTTGATAAAGAAGCGCGGTTCCATCGGGGCGGGATGCAGGGGCGCTGGGTGAATCCGTCGCGTCATGGCCACGGGCACCAGGCACAACGCAAAGCACAAAGCGACCAGCATCAGCAATTCAAGACCGAGCTCGGGGTGCATCACCAGGATCAACTGACCCAACACCAACCCCAGGTAGGACGCGATCATATAGCCGCTGAACACCACGCCTCGCTGCTTGGCATCCGCCTGCTCGTTGAGCCAGCTTTCGATGACCATGTATTGGCACATCATGCCCAGACCCACAATCATCCGCAGCACGATCCAGGCCGGCAGCCAGTTGATCAGGCCATGCCCGAGCACCGCCGCACCGACAATCCCGGCGCAGGTGGCATATGCACGAATGTGCCCGACCCGGGCGATCAGGCGGTGACCGATCTTGCCACCCAGCACCAGGCCAAAGTAGTTGGCCGCCATGAGCGCACCCACCCATAAACTGTCGACATGGTCGGCCGCCAGGCGCAAGGCAAGGTAAGTACTGAGCAGGCCGGACCCGATCAACATCATCAAGGAGGCGAAATAAAGGGCTCGAAAAGATTTCCAGATTTGGCGCATCGGCGTTCCGAGCGGCTCCTTGCAGTGAGGGACAGGGCTATCGGAATGATAGTCCGGTGTTACCAGGCCCGGACAGGCGATAAAGGCTGTTTTCCGGGAATATTTTGCTTAATAGCTCAGACGCTGCCTGGCCGGTTGCAAGGTACAAAGGTTGCGATAAATAACCACGCACCTGCTGTGAACGCTGATCACCGGCAAGGTTCGACCGGTGTTCGTCAAGCACGCACAAAAAAGCCCCGCCAGAGCAATCTGCGCAGGACTTTTTAGAGGAGCCACGAATCTGGCGCCCCACGGCCGGTTCGATTCCTTGTCTTGGTCACCCCTTTATAACCAACGAGTCTAGTCACCAAGGCGCGCATTCGTGAAAGACGGCTAGCCTCGTAATCGAGTAGCGATGGCAGGGATGTCGCTACTCGTTCTGCTAGCAATGACTAAAGGAAATACCTCCCATGGACGGCTCCGCGATCACAACGTTTCAGATTATGAGCGTTGTCCTGCGTTTTGCTTGGCGACCATGAGAAAACGGCTCAGAACCAACCCAGCGTGATGCGCCGGGCGGGTGCTGGTTCGTGCACCTACAGCAATGCTCATGCTGTCGTCATTTCGTCTTGGAAGAGGCGAGATATGACGATTAAGAAACACCCAAACTTATGAAAGGAAAATAGCGTGCCTTATCTCGTCGAGTTTCATAACAGAGCAGGTTTCGCCTCAAGCTTCAGGGTCGAATGGGACGGCGGCGAATGCCCTCCCGATAGAACCGAGATGACCACCGCCGGTGGCGTTGCGAAGGTCAACCTTCGTGAGCAAAATGTTCCCGAGGGCGCCTCCTGCTGGGCGAGAGCCTACGTTCAGGGCGGGCCAAACCACGACTCGGGCGACAACTTCACCTACAGAAGCGCCGATACTTCTGTCGCGTCTTACTCAATCACCGGCACCACGCTCAACTCCTCCTTCGAGTTGGACATCAACGACTGAGCACGCAGCTCCGTCACGATG
The DNA here is from genome assembly GCF_001728855.1 of Pseudomonas sp. AP19. Lineage (NCBI taxonomy): Bacteria > Pseudomonadati > Pseudomonadota > Gammaproteobacteria > Pseudomonadales > Pseudomonadaceae > Pseudomonas > Pseudomonas sp. AP19. Next base: position 27,028 of record NZ_LXJP01000043.1, read on the forward strand.
GGTGACGGGGCGTTTGCTGCGTCGCCTCCGGACCACCGACCGGCAGGCGTTGATGAGGCTGCTTAAGGGGCTTGCTTAAAACGCTGACAAAAAAAAGCCCCATGAGCACGTGGCTCAACGGGGCTTTTTGCTGCCTGTACCATTTCTGTTGCACCCGCTATGCACGAGCACTCAACGACAACAACAGAAACGGCTGGAGGTCTTTGTTTATATGGTGTCCCAGGGCCGGTTCGAACGGCCAACCTTCCCCTTAGGAGGGTCAAACAAAGCCCAATGGATACGGGCCTAAGCCCGCAGTTACTGGGGTCTAGCGTGTGGTTGTGTATTCCAAAACTGGCTGGTACTGTGCATTCTGCTGGTAGCCTGCTGGTACGGACATGAAAGCCAAGATCACTCAGAAACTCATCAACAGCCTCCAGCCCCAGGAGAAGCATTATCGTGTCTTCGATACGGACCAGCCAGGCCTGTTTATCAGGGTGCAGCCGAGCGGGCACATGGCGTATATGGTTTCCTGGGCACGCAACCGCGAGCGGTCCCTGGGCCGCGTTGGCACCCTGACGCTCGCCCAAGCCAGAACAGAGGTCGCCCGCTACCTGGCGGACGCGCACGAACACGGCGAACCGCTGGCGGTCACTCAGAACCGCCGCAACGCGAACACCCCTACCCTGCGCGAATTCCTCGACGACACCTATTTGCCGTGGTTCAAGGCCCACCACAAGGGCTACGACAAAACGCTGCACACCCTGGACAACAACTTTTCCTCGATCATGGCCCGCCGGCTCAACGAAATAGCCGGGCGCGACCTCGAGCTGGTACGCACCTCCTGGCTCACCGGCGGGAACAAACCGGCGACCGCAAATCGCAAGATGGGGACCATCAGCGGCGTATTCAGTCGCGCGGCTGAGTGGGGGCTGATCAGCGAACACCCGCTGGATCGTCTGAAACAGCTCAAGGTCGATTCAAAGGGCCAGGTACGGTATCTGTCGACGGATGAGGCTGAGCGCCTGCGCGGCGCCCTGGACGCTCGCCAGGAACAGATGCGCGTAGAGAGGGACAGCGCCAACAAGTGGCGCCAGGAACGCGATCGGCAGCCGCTGGAGGATCTGCGCGCGGTTACGTTCACCGATCACCTAAAGCCGATGATCCTGCTGGCGCTGAACACTGGCGTTCGCCGCGGGGAGCTGTTCAGCCTCAAGTGGTCGGATGTGAACTTAGCCACCAAGACGATCACCGTGGTGGGCGCCACCGCCAAGACCAGCGAAACGCGACACATACCCGCCAACAAAGAAGCCCTTGCCACGCTGCAGGAATGGCAAAAACAGGGCGATGGCGTGGGCTACGTGTTCGCCGGCCAGGGCGGCGGGCGTATGGAGGACGTGAAAAGCGCCTGGCTCAAGCTACTTGAGCGCGCCGAGATCCAGGGCTTTCGCTGGCACGATATGCGCCACGACTTCGCTTCACGCCTGGTGATGGCGGGCGTGCCGCTCAACACCGTGCGCGACCTGCTGGGCCACTCGGACATCAAGATGACCCTTCGTTACGCTCACCTGGCGCCGGGGACTAAAGCAGCGGCTGTAGAACTAATCGGGTGACTACACAAGCATTATTTTTTCTGGGTACCGACCGTTATCTAGAGCGTAATCCACCGCATCGTTTAGTGCCTGCCAGTTACGTCGCAAAGCAATCAGATCAAGAGGCTGATTGAACTTGCAGTACTCTTTCATCACTTCCGCAATTAGATCTTCGTGGCCGATATTTAAAGAGAAATAGTTCGGTACTTCGCCGAAAAGTTGCGGCTGGTCGGCAGCCAGGTCGAGTAGAGCAATCTCCCTCTGGGTCAATGTTCTCGGCAGCAAAACTGCTGTCCGCATAAGTCGGGTCGGTGCATCAATTGAATAAATAAGTGTCATAAGCTCGAAGAAACATATTTCCTCGAATCTTCCATTGTTCTCAATCGTAGCCGTTCCTAAATATCCGACATCCACCGGCGTCCTGTCGAACAATTCACCCAGTGCCTTTTCAACCTCGGTTGTTAAAGATCGCTCTTCCAGCCGCGAAAGCAACTCCAAGCCGAACTTCAAGTTAGGCGATATGCGCAACGATAGAGTTTCAGCTTTGGCTCTGTTGGGGGCGGGCTTTGCCATTTGAGTTCTCAGTGGTGACGTATGGAGGTGGGTGGAGGATGTCACAGCGTCCATATTTGTCAACGTGTCTCGCCACGTGTCGATACGTGTAAGAAAAATGTGGACACGCGATTTTAGTGTCAGTTATGGTGGCCACATCTGGCAATACACCATCGCCAGCAGGAGAGAATCGTGGACCAGAACGCAACCAAAACAGAAACCCCGCAAGCGCCAATCCTGGTGGTTGGGCCTGATGAGGCCGCCAAGATGACGGCGCATAGTCGCAGCGGAATTTACAAGGCCATTGCCGCTGGCGAACTCCTGTCATTCAAGGCGGGTAAGCGCCGGATGATCTTGGTTCGCGAGCTGGAGATCTGGATTAACCGAGTGGCAAGGGAGAACGCAAGATGAGCAGATTAGCGTCATTGCTGAGCAATCAGTTGACAAGCGAGCTTATGGAGGATTCCGCCGTGTTCATTACGACCGTATCCAGGTTGGTGGTAGATGACTTAGTGGCACAGGAGGGCGAGGGGGAGAACAGGCCCTTAGATGGATTCCGTATTGACGGACTTATGCGAGGCTTGTCGATTGTTGCTGATGCACTCTCCCGCCGAGGGGCTTGGCTCAAAAGCGAAGTGCAGTTAGAGGGTGAAACTCTGGAGGCGTTGGCGCGCCCCCAGGGTAAAGCAGCATTGGATAGCACCAAAGCGAGGAAACAATCGTGACAGAACTTCATAACGCTGACAATCACTGTACGAAAGCACAGGCAATGCGTCTTGCTGGCGCCCTTCGGAAAGGGCCAGTGTCGACAATCGACGCGGCCCAGACTCTCGATATCGTTCACCCGCCTTCGTCCGTTCGATGGCTGCGCAACCACGGGTATTCAATCAAAACGGAATGGATCTACAAGACCACCGAGCCAGGCCGCCGGCCGCATCGGGTTGGTCTGTACGTTCTGGCCAGCGAGCCATCCTGATTTGAATAGTGCCAAGGGCTTCCACCGCTGGTGGAAGTCTCGCGGCCAGCCTGTGAGCTGAGTAATGGCCAGAGTCAAAAAACACAAGGTCGACTTCGGCGGCGGGCGGGTGCTCGCCCTGCCCTACCGACTGCTTGTGCATCCAGCCTTCGACAACCTGTCGCCCAAAGCGATAGCCGTGCTCATCAAGCTGGGCAGGAACTACAACGGCCGCAACAACGGCGATCTGTCCTGCACAACGTCGACCATGGCAAAGGGCAAGGGGATGGACGCCAAGACGCTCGCGTCAGCACTTGCAGAGCTGATAGAGGCCGGCCTGATCGTTCGCACTAGGGAAAACCAGAAGGGAGGGCGCGAGCACGGAAGAGCGCGTTGTGCACTTTACGCGATCACCTGGGCGGCCATAGACGATTGCCCTGGGAAAGACCTCGAAGTCGGGCCAGGACCGCCGACCTTCAAGTTCGTCTGATTTCGAATTCTCCGGTGGGATTTTTTCCGCTTGGTAGTGGGAAAAAATCCCAGTCATCACCGGTTAATCGTCCCGTTGCGTCCGGTTGTGATGGGCGCATAGAGGGGTACTGGGAAAAAATCCCACTACCACTCAATGAAACCGGGGCCTCCAGAGGGGGGGTGTAAACGGAAAAAATCCCACCCTTATTAAATTACCACCACCGGGGTTTATTACATGGCACCACAAACCTACAAACAGATGCGCTGCAGCCATGGTTATGCAGGCCAGTGCAAGCGTGCAGGGGGCTACCACTTCCTTGTGGTTGAGTGGCTTCCCTGGACATTGATCGGTATGTGCCGACCGTGTGCAGAAGAGGTGCGAAAGGATCTGATCTATCACGCTGAGAGAGCGCCGTTTAAGCGCGTCGAGAGCAATCCTGAAGTGATGACGTTGGGTAGCTCAGTTGTGAGCCAGATACGGGGTGCAGATCCTGCGGGGGTAGATGCATCCAAAGTTGGACACATCTCGGTGCTGGCGCTGGGTAACGGACAAGTAACGATCGCACCGTTACTTCCCTGTTAGTCCGTGGGCGCGGGTGTCCTCAGAACTGAGGCCCCCTAATTGTGAGCCTGGATCACTTTTACGGATCGCTCGTAAAACCTTGGGTGTCGTGCCTGGAAACGATACCCCGGCTTTAACGTTAACAACCCGTTAGAGCACCGTTAAGCAGCCGGGAGATGCACTCGGATGTGAGCACATCTGCTCACACCTCGGCAGGTGGGTTTTCCTCAAGTTGAGGGAATTGGTGATGGAGCAGATTTGCGCCATTGCTGCATTGACCCGCTTTTGATGGGCGTGCAAGCGCTTATCGCTACAGGCCACGGGGCGTATGGCGTGCAGGCGAGGCCATGATCCACCAGCTGCGAGGACTAGAAAGTTAGATCGGAAGGCGTTTTGAGCAGATCCCGAACAGACGGGCGCTAGATTCCAAGATTCACAGATTCCGCTACAGGCCACGGGGTGCGGCGCCTGCACCCCGCATCCACAAATTGTGTTTATGGAGGTTTGAAGCCATTGCCGAGCCATTACACAAAATCTATGACATTGCGCTGAAAGCCACGACCACTAGGGCTCGCAGCGTTTGACCGAAAGAACCATACGCGAGGTTTGAGATGACACAGAACGACTACAGCCGCCCAGCGCGTGCGCCCTTCCCCAGGGCGCTCGCTGCCCGGATTGCGCTCAAGGCTTCGATCATGGCGGGAAGGTTTGAAGACCAAGCCATTCGCTCGATGGTGCGAGACGCACAGCGCGCCCTGGACAGAGGCGTTCGAGAGGACGTGATAGCCACCGAGATGGCGTTGCCCAGCGCAGAAAACAGAAAAGCAAGGGGAAACCAGTCCGGACCAGAAGAATGAGAGCGATTCCCATCTATCGGGAGGGGGAGGGTCGAAAGTCTGGGCCCCATGGTAGCTAGACCGTCCCCTTGGCCTTTTTCATGCACCCGCGAAATTAAAAATTCAGGATCCCCACATGAAACGAGATATTCCCAGCCTTAGGGCGCTTGAACGGCACCTCCGATCGGCTGGAGTGCCCAGGTCACTCGCCGTGCAATTCACTGGACTTGTCCCAGACCATGTTGTTCGCCGCCTTCTGCCGTGGCGGCTCCGCTTTATGCTTGCGTTAAAGAGCTGGGCGGTTAGAATTGGCTTGTCGGTGAGGCCAACTGCCACCGACGCGACAACTTTGAAATCATCGACGGCGCGAGGCTGTGCGATGACAGATGAGGCCAGTTCCGGAGCGAGTCCGGCGGGACGCGAAAGCAAGCATCAGCGCAAGAATCACGCACCCAGCGTGGACAACGCGCGTCCCCCATTCCGGAAATAAAGGCCATCATCATGATTAACGCTTTGAGCAATAACGCCCGCCGTGAGCTGAAAACCAAAAGCGGCGGCGATCAAATCGAGGACCTGATCCTCAAAGAGCTCCAGTCCCGCGACGTTGAAATCAAGAATTTCAGCGAGAACGCTGTAAAAGAAATCACCGCCCTTAAAGACCGCCTGCAAGACCTGGAACAGAAGGGTCAGCGCCGTGGCAGCACCGTTACGGCGGGTGGCGATGACGCGGTTGGCAAGATGGCCGAGGAGTTCACCAAGTCGGGCCAATTCGCCGCAATGAAGTCTGGCGGGCCGACAACTGGCCGCGTCACCGTCGATAGCGTAAGCATCAAGGCACTGACCAACGCGGGCCAGGGCGTAACGGGCTCCACCAGCTACTACGCCACCGCCCAGCGCCAGCCAGGGTTGCATAATGACCCGCGCCGTGACCTCTCCTTGCTGGACTACCTTCCGTCGCTGCCGGCGACCTCGAGCACCTTTGAGTATATGCAGCTCAAAGACTATGTGAACAATGCTACCGAGCAGGAGGAGGAAGGCCAGCAGAAGGCGGAAAGCAAGATCGACGCGGAGCTGGAAACCGCCAATATCGCCACCGTCGCGCACTGGACCAGAGCGTCGAAGCAGGTGCTGGACGACACCCCGGCCCTGGGCCAGCAGATAGGCAACCTTCTGGACTATGGCTTGCTGGAGAAGCTGGAAGCCCGCTTGATCTCAGGCCCTGGTGGTAAGGGCAAGATTAAAGGCTTGCTGGGTTACGCCGTACCGCACACTGTCGTCGGCACTCTCCTGCCCGTAGATGCAATCGGCCAGGCAGTTACCGCCATGAAGACTAGCGGCTGGCAAGCGCGCCTGATCATCATGAATCCGAACGACTGGTTCAATATCTCCAGCGAGCGCGATGCTGACGGCCAATACGTGCTGGGCTCTCCGCGCGATCCGGCGCCGCCAGTTCTGTGGGGCGTGCCACTGATCACGTCCGGTTCGATGCCGGCGGGCACCGTGCTTCTCCTGGACACATCCCAAGTCGCGATGCTCGACCGCGAACAGCCGACGCTGATGCTAAGTCGCGAAGACGGCAACAACTTCACCAGCAATATGGTCACCCTGCTGGCAGAGCTGCGCGCCGGGCTGGCGGTCTTCTCCACCGGTGCAGTGCGGTCGGTCAACATCACTCCACCCGCCGGCGGCTAATTAAGCCGGCTATGCGTTAAGGCTCGCCCGACAATTCGGCGCGGGCCTTTTTCGTTTCAGATTTTAAGGATCGGGTGAAACCATGGCTGACACTGATATCCAAGGAATGCTGGTTCGCATTGAAGCGACGACACAACAGCTACGTGGCGAACTGAGCCGCGCAGACCGCGCCGTCGCCGGCGCAAGTAGTAAAATTGACGGCAACTTGGGAGTCGTGGATCGAGCCTTCGACCGAATGGGTATTTCTGCCCAGCAGGCCGGTAAGATCGTGGGCACCGCCGTCGCCGGGTTGGTGACTGGCACAGCCGCAGCGGGCGCCGCCTCTCTGGCGATGCTCAAGCAGACCGCCGAGGCCACGGCAGAGACGCAGCGCTGGGCCAAGTCGCTGGGCATGAACACACGGTCACTCCAGGAATGGCAGTACGCCGCCGAGCGCGCGGGCCTGTCCGGCGACAACATGGCCGATATTTTCAAGGACATAGGTGACAAGATCGGTGACGTGCTGATCACCAACGGCGGCGAAGCGGTAGACGCGCTCAACAAGCTGGGGTTGTCGGCCAAGGCCCTGGCCACCCTCTCGCCAGATCAGCAACTGTTGGCGATCGCCAAGGGCCTGGAGAACGTCGGCACCCAGGCAGAAAAGATCAACATCCTGGAGAGCCTCGGCAACGACCTGTCGCGGATGCTGCCGCTGCTGGACAACAACGCCGAAGGGTTCCGCAAGCTGGCCAAGCAGGCCGGTGACTACGGCATCGCGATGGATCAGAAACAGATCGACGCCCTGACCAAGACCTATGACCTGCTGAAGGACATGGAAGACCAAGCTCGTGGACTGAAAAACGAGTTCGCCGCCGGCCTGGCCAGCGTTGATATCAGTCCCTTGCAAGACTCGATGGACTCGCTACACGCCATCGTCACCGACCCCGAGTTCCAGCAGGGTATGACCGACCTGGCGGCTATGGTGCTCAAGATAACGGGGGCCGCCGCCCAGGGCATAGCCCGCCTGCCGGCGGATGTACAGAGCCTGATCAACCAGTACCAGGTGCTCAAGGCTTCGGCGTTCGGCTCCGACAAGGACCGCCACCTAGCCGGCGTTGCCAAGCAACAGGAACTGGTCGACAACCTGGCCGCGTACAACAACGCCTCCGGCCCGATGGGCAAGTTCGCGACCGATCCGTCGCTGTACGTTGGTGACGCGCTGCTGAACAAGGACTGGAAAGCCGCCCAGCGTGACGCCGAGGCGAAGCTGGATCAGTACAAGCGCTATACCAAGCAAATGGGATGGGATGCCGGCAAGTCGGACGCCCCAGAGGCGCCGGCGACCACGCTGCCAACCACCAGCATTACCGGCCTACTCGGCAAGAACGGCCCGGATAAGGCCGCCGAGGCCGCGCAGAAGACGCTAGACAATGCATTCAAGACAACCGAGGAAGGCTACAAGCGCCAGATTGCGCTCATCAACACCACGGGCGACAAACAGAAAGACGCCACGGAAGTGATGAAGCTTTCCTTCGAGCTGCAGGAGGGGAAACTTGGCAACCTGAGCGAAGCGCGCAAGAAAGAGCTCATGGGGATGGCCACCGAGCTGGACAGGCTCAAAGAGATCCAGAAGGCCAACGAAGACGCGCTCAAGCTGTCGGCGTTCAAGAGTGCCCAGGATGTTGGAACTCAGACCATTAAGGACGGCTTCAATCAGGAACTGTCCGGGATCGGGATGGGCGACAAGGCCCGCGACCGGATGCGCGCCGACCTGGCACTGCAACAGAAATACGCGACTGATGTGGCCAACCTCAACGAGCAGCTCCAGGCCAAGAACATCAGCGACGAGATGTACGCCAGCCAGACGGCGGTCCTCAAGGCCGCTCTCGATGAGCGCATCGGCTACCAGCACCAGTATTACGCAATGCTCGATGAGGCCCAGGCCAACTGGATGAACGGGGTGAACGAGGCCTGGGCCAACTACGCCGCCGCCGGCCGCGACTACTCCACCCAGGCGGCGGACATCACAAATACAGCCTTGCAAGAAGGCACCAGCGGACTTGGGACATTCTTCTCGGACGTGGCCAGCAACGCCGAGGACGCGGATGACGCGCTCGGCGACATGGTGGGCAATTTCGCCAAGTCGATGCTGAACGCGCTGAGTGATATGGCTGCCCAATGGCTGATCTATCAAGGCGTGCAACTGCTGGTAGGCAAGACCACACAGGCAAGCGCCGCCGGCACCCTCGGCGCCAATGCGCAAGCCATGTCCCTGACGGCTGGCCTCAATGCCTACGCCGCCACCGCCGGCATTCCAATCATTGGCCCGGCCGCAGCGCCAGCTGCGATGGCCACTGCCATGGCAGTAACCGGACCCCTGGCCTCGGCGGTCGGCATGACCGCGCTGGCGGGTATGGCTCACGATGGTATCGATTCGGTACCGAAGGACGGCACTTGGTTCCTTCAAGAGGGCGAGCGCGTGACGACCGCCCAGACAAGCGCCAAGCTCGACGCCATGTTGTCCAGGATCGACAGCGGCCTGAACAATGCCCAGCCGTATGCGCAGATCGGCGCGGGCAGCCTTGAGGCCAACAGCAACGGCAGGCCGGCAATGATTGGCGCGGGCGAAGGCACGGGAGGGGCGGCGCCGGTTCAGCCGATATTCAATATGCAGGTAACAGTCCAGGCGCAGCCAGGCGCATCAGAGGCTGACACCAAGCGCACAAGCGAATCAGCTACCGCCGCCATGGAGCAGATGGTAGTGCGTGTGATTGACCGGGAGACCCGCCAAGGCGGCGTCCTGTGGAGGCGATAATGGACGTTCAAACGAGAGTGGCGCTTGCTGATCAATTGGCGGCGCTGATCAGAAAAGCACTCGCGCCCGAGCTCTGCACGGGCGCCGGCAAGCAAATGCGGGAACGAAACGCAGAGATGTTGTGCCTTATGGCGCGCGTCACCGCTGCAACGCTGCATGAAGGCCCGGCAGATACCGAACTGCTATTTCGAATGCGGAGGTATGAGGCAGTGATGGGCCAGTGGGCGGATGATGCGTCGGCGGCGCTGCAGGTGGTCAAGTAGCTGGCGCTGGTAGCCTGCTGGTATGGGCCTCTGCTGCTGGCGTAGAAAACCGTGCAGAAGCCCATTTTATATGGTGTCCCAGGGCCGGTTCGAACGGCCAACCTTCCCCTTAGGAGGGGGATGCTCTATCCAATTGAGCTACTGGGACAAATGTCAGCCATCAGGCCTAAGGCGCGGCGACGGACGGCGTGCATGTTAACGGCCGAGGTGGGTTTTGTCATGTCGTCCGTAGGCTTTTTGAGTGTAGGCCGATCCTTGTTCAGAGAATGTCGGTTTCGTCCCGCAACCACGGGCCCCTGAGCGCTATCGTGCAAAATGCACTCCCCCAAAATGCCATCATTGCAAATTGCAACCTATCGAGCCTCTGAAGTAGACTCAACCCGTTGATTTTATTGGAATAATAGATTGGCACGGGACCTGCAATACTTCTCCTACAAGCCCCATTCAGCCACGGCGTTAAGCGGAGAACATGACCATGAACAGTGCCCTTCTGTTAGCCCTCAACACCATCGCCCTGGCTGTACTGGTGATGTTCCATTTTCAGTCGACTGGCAGCAACGATCCAGCCCAGCTCAGCCAGGCAGTGCCGCACCATCTGCAACAACGCCCGCAACTGGCGGTGATGACGCCCAACGCCCAATCACCGGTACGCCTGACCCAAGGCACCCAGGCCGCACCCGCATCTGAACATTGGGTTTTCTGAGGAAATCGCTCGTGACCAAATCCGCCTGGCTATTTTTAAGCCTGACTATTCTCGCAGGCATCCTGGGCCTGAATACCCATTCGCAAGATGGACAAACTACCGCGTTTGTTGCCGCTGGCGTGTTTGCAAGCCTCCTCCTGCTGTCGCTCATCGTCGGCCGCAAAATCAAATTCGACCCGGTTTTACGCTGACCCCACCTCCTCCCCCTCGTTCGACCTTACGTCGCCCCGCCCTAGTAAATCAGCAAATTGCCACTAGTCTTAAAGGTGAGGGCAAAATGCCACTTTGCGATAGGATGTGCGGCCTCAACCCCTGAGCAGCCTTGGAATTACGGGAAGTTCCGTTCAAGAATGGCTCATTGGAAAGTTTTCAAACCAGTCCGCAAAAATGCAAATGAATGCTGGCATTAAGCCTTTAGGCAGTTCAATATTTGTCACAGAATTGACGCCAAGGAAATGTCAAATCTGAGGCATGATGCGGCCTCTTTGCAATTCGGGTTGAACTTTGGTCGTGAGCCTTGTCTTAACACTCATCTTGCGGCCAATTCCAAAAACCGCTCCCCTGAACTAACCGGTTAAATATATGCGCCCATTGAAACAGGCAATTTATTCCAGCCGTACGGCTGACAAGTTCGTCGTACGTCTGCCAGACGGAATGCGGGAACGCATTGCCGAGGTGGCTCGCAATCATCACCGCAGCATGAACTCCGAAATCATCGCGCGCCTGGAACAGAGCCTTATTCAGGAAGGTGCGTTGGGTGAAGAGTTGAGCATGCGCCTGGACAGCCCCGAGCTGTCACTGCACGAACGCGAACTGCTGCAGCGTTTTCGTCAGCTCTCCCACCGCCAGCAAAATGCCCTCGTCTCGCTTATTGCGCACGACGTTGAGGCGGCCGCAGAAGCCAATTGATCTGCAACTGAAAGCCGAAGCCAGCCATGTGCTGGCTTTTTTTTGCCTGCGATTTGGGAAAGGAAGGTAAGGAATAGCCAGCAAAGCGGGAGCAGATCTGCTCCCGCAGGAATGGATCAGAGCAGGAAGATGGTCGCCAACCCCAGGAAGATGAAAAACCCACCACTGTCGGTCATGGCCGTAATCATCACACTGGCGCCCATGGCCGGGTCACGCCCAAGACGAGCCAGGGTCATGGGGATCAGCACCCCCATCAGCGCAGCCAACAGCAAGTTAAGGGTCATGGCAGCCGTCATCACGACACCCAGCGACCAGCTGCCATACAGCAAGTAGGCCACCACACCGATCACGCCACCCCATACCAGGCCGTTAATCAGGCCCACAGCCAACTCTTTGCGCAGCAGGCGCGAAGAATTGGCGGTACTCACCTGGTCCAACGCCATCGCGCGCACGATCATGGTGATGGTCTGATTACCGGAGTTGCCGCCGATACCGGCCACAATTGGCATCAGCGCCGCCAGGGCCACCAGCTTCTCGATAGAGCCTTCGAACAGCCCGATCACGCGCGAGGCAATGAAGGCTGTGATCAGGTTGATTGCCAGCCAGGCCCAACGGTTATGCAGAGAACGCCAGACCGAGGCAAATATGTCTTCCTCTTCACGCAAACCCGCCATGTTGAGGACTTCGGTTTCACTCTCTTCACGAATCAGGTCGACCATTTCATCGATGGTCAAACGGCCTATCAACTTACCGTTTTTGTCGACCACCGGTGCCGAGATCAAGTCATAGCGCTCAAACGCTTGCGCAGCCTCGTAGGCGTCTTCATCCGGGTGAAAACTCACCGTATCGCTGGCCATCAAATCCGCAACTTTCTTGTCGGGATCATTTACCAGCAGGCGCTTGATCGGCAGCACGCCCTTGAGAATGCCTTCGTAGTCGACCACAAATAATTTGTCAGTATGGCCAGGCAGCTCTTTGAGGCGACGCAGATAACGCAGTACCACTTCCAGGCTGACATCTTCGCGGATGGTGACCATCTCGAAGTCCATCAGCGCACCGACCTGGTCCTCGTCATAGGACAGCGCAGAGCGCACGCGCTCGCGTTGCTGACTGTCGAGCGCTTCCATCAGCTCATGGACAACATCACGAGGCAGCTCAGGGGCGAGGTCAGCCAGTTCGTCGGCGTCCATCTCCTTGGCGGCGGCCAGGAGCTCATGATCGTCCATGTCGGCGATCAGGGTTTCACGGACCGAGTCGGATACTTCAAGGAGGATGTCGCCGTCACGGTCAGCCTTGACCAACTGCCAGAGGGTCAGTCGATCATCCAACGGCAAGGCTTCAAGGATATAGGCGACGTCGGCGGAGTGCAGGTCATCGAGTTTGCGCTGCAACTCGACGAGGTTTTGCCGGTGAACCAGGTTTTCAACGCGGTCGTGGTGCGGACCTTCCTGGCGGTGCGTGAGGTCTTCGACCACGCGCTGACGCTGCAGCAGCTCGATGACTTGAGCCAGGCGATCCTGCAGGCTGTCTTGTGTTTTCTTTACTTCTACTTCGGTCATAGGCGAACTCCACTCCCAGCAGCGGGGCACGCCGGAAGGATCAATCAGTCAATTCATGATTGGTAAAGCGGGGTACTGAGTAACTACTGGGTAAGTCCATGGAGGTATTCCACAAGCCCCGGCGGGGCTGACGGGCGCAATGATACACGCTGCGCACGCTTTTAACGTTAAAAAACTGGAAATTACAAGCGCTTGCGAGCCAAAGCTAAGCATCGGCTGGATTTATGAACTGCGACGACACAGCTCGAAGGGAAAACACATGGAACGCAAGAAAAGATGAAGCCCAGGATCAATCCTACACAAACCCCAGACGGCAAAAAGCCCGCACTAGGCGGGCTTTTTGTTTGTATGGTGCACTCGACAGGATTCGAACCTGTGACCGCTCGGTTCGTAGCCGAGTACTCTATCCAGCTGAGCTACGAGTGCAGATTGTGTTTTTAGACCAGATCACAACTGGTTGGAGCCGAGTCACCCGCATTGCTGCAATTGACTCTTAAATGGTGCACTCGACAGGATTCGAACCTGTGACCGCTCGGTTCGTAGCCGAGTACTCTATCCAGCTGAGCTACGAGTGCATTTGTTGCCGCGCATTATAGGCCGTTCAATCTCTATGTAAAGCTATTTTTTCGAGTATTTTCAACAACTTACCGAAAAAACCAGATTGCAACGTACTAAGCAAATAATGGCGGAGAACGGGGGATTCGAACCCCCGACACCCTTTTGAGGTGTACTCCCTTAGCAGGGGAGCGCCTTCGGCCACTCGGCCAGCTCTCCGCAACACGGGGCGTATATTAACCACGTTCATCCCCGTTTGCAAACATAAAAAACGATAAAAATTAAAGGCTTGGTTCTTCGTCCTTCTCTTTCTTGATCCGCAGGTAGATTTCCTCGCGGTGGACAGCTACCTCTTTCGGAGCGTTAACCCCGATACGTACTTGATTGCCTTTGACGCCGAGCACGGTCACGGTGATTTCGCCATCACCGATAATCAGGCTTTCTGCGCACCGACGAGTCAGAATCAGCATAGCTTTCACCTCACGCATTTCAGTTCAGGAACAACAGTCTGCAAAAAAAAGGCGTTCGACCTACAACCTGATGGCCATAGCCCTAACGACCTAAGTATTGTCGAGCGCACGCAAAAGACCATGCGCTCCACAAAAAATGAAAGGCGCGGTATACCGCGCCTTCCTGGTATCGCCTCACTCGCCCGGTCGGGCCGGAGCGTCCAGCTCAAAAGCGGTATGCAACGCGCGCACAGCCAGCTCCAGGTACTTCTCTTCGATCACCACCGAGACTTTGATTTCCGAGGTGGAGATCATCTGGATGTTGATGCTTTCCTTGGCCAGCGCCCCGAACATACGGCTGGCAACACCGGCATGGGAACGCATGCCGACACCCACGATCGACACCTTGGCAATCTTGATATCCCCGATCACTTCACGCGCGCCAATCTGGCTCGCGGTGTTCTCCAGGATCTTATGGGCCGCATCGTACTCGTTGCGGTGCACGGTGAAGGTGAAATCGGTGGTGTTATCGTGCGAAACGTTCTGCACGATCATGTCGACTTCAACATTCGCGTCGCTGATAGGCCCGAGAATCTTGAAAGCCACGCCCGGGGTGTCTGGCACGCCACGGATCGTCAGCTTGGCTTCATCGCGGTTGAAAGCGATGCCGGAAATGATCGGCTGTTCCATGGATTCCTCTTCATCAATAGTAATGAGGGTGCCCGGACCCTCTTTGAAGCTGTGCAATACGCGCAGCGGAACGTTGTACTTGCCGGCGAACTCCACCGCGCGGATCTGCAACACCTTGGACCCGAGGCTGGCCATTTCCAGCATCTCTTCAAAGGTGATCTTGTCCAGACGCTGGGCCACGGACACCACACGCGGGTCGGTGGTGTACACACCGTCCACATCGGTATAGATCTGGCATTCATCCGCCTTGAGAGCCGCTGCCAGCGCCACGCCGGTAGTGTCCGAACCACCACGACCGAGGGTGGTGATGTTGCCCTGCTCATCCACACCCTGGAAGCCCGCTACAACTACCACGCGCCCGGCTTTCAGATCTGTGCGGATTTTCTGATCGTCGATCTGCAGGATGCGCGCCTTGGTATGCGCACTGTCGGTCAGGATGCGTACCTGGCTGCCAGTGTAGGACACGGCCGGCACACCACGCTTGTTCAGCGCCATGGCCAGCAATGCGATGGTCACCTGCTCGCCGGTGGACACAATCACATCCAACTCACGCGGCAGTGGCTGTTGATCACCACTGATTGCCTTGGCCAGTTCGATCAGGCGATTGGTCTCGCCGCTCATGGCCGACAGCACCACCACCAGGTCGTCGCCGGCATCGCGGAATTTCTTAACCTTGTCGGCGACCTGCTCGATTCTTTCGACAGAGCCGACCGAGGTGCCTCCAAATTTCTGTACGATCAAAGCCATTTCTAAGCCGCCTCAGCCCGTAAAGGGGCGCCCAATAAACAATCTTCCAGCAACCGAACAAGCCCATGACTAGACCATGGGCCGGTTAACAGCGCCTTAAATGCCAGCCTCGACGAACGGCACGGTCAGAGCCAGGGCCGCGTCCAGGGCACCGGCGTCTACACCACCGCCTTGCGCCATGTCCGGACGACCACCGCCCTTCCCGCCCACTGCCGCGGCGGCTTGCTTCATCAAATCACCGGCCTTGAGTTGGCCAGTCAGGTCCTTGGTTACACCGGCAACCAGAACGACCTTTTCCTCATGGACACCGCCGAGCAGGATCACTGCGCGGCCGAGCTTGTTCTTCAACTGATCGACCAAGGCCAACAGCGCCTTGCCATCCTGACCGTCCAGGCGCACCGCGAGGACTTTCACACCTTTGACGTCCAGAGCCGCAGCCGACAGATCGTCGCCTGCCGCGCTGGCCGCCTTGGCCTGCAACTGCTCCAGCTGTTTCTCCAGCGCACGGTTGCGCTCCAGAACGGCCGACAGTTTGTCGATCAGGTTGTCGCGGCTGCCCTTGACCAGGCCGGCCGCTTCCTTGAGTTGTTCTTCAGCCGCATTGAGGTAGGCCAGGGCCGCAGCGCCGGTCACCGCCTCAATACGACGCACGCCGGACGCCACACCGCCTTCGCTGAGGATTTTCAGCAGGCCGATGTCGCCGGTGCGGCTGGCGTGGATACCGCCACACAGCTCCACGGAGAAGCTGCCGCCCATGCTCAGTACGCGCACATCGTCGCCGTACTTCTCGCCAAACAGCGCCATGGCGCCTTTTTTCTTGGCGGTCTCGATATCGGTTTCTTCGGTTTCCACCGGCGTGTTCTTGCGAATTTCAGCGTTGACGATGTCTTCCAGCGCCTTGATCTGCTCAGGCTTGATCGCTTCAAAGTGGCTGAAGTCAAAACGCAGGCGCTGGCTATCGACCAACGACCCCTTCTGCTGCACATGCTCACCCAGTACCTGACGCAGCGCGGCGTGCAGCAAGTGAGTGGCCGAATGGTTCAGAGCGGTTGCATGCCGTACGTCGGCATCGACCTGCGTATCGACCGGCGCACCGACCGTCAAGTTACCGAGTACCAGCACGCCGTGATGCAGGAATGCACCGCCGGTCTTGGTGGTATCGCGCACTTCAAAACGACCCGACGTCGAACTCAGGAAACCACAATCACCCACCTGGCCACCGGACTCGGCGTAGAACGGCGTCTGGTCAAGCACCACCACCGCTGCCTCGCCTTCATTCAACACGTCGACCGACTTACCGTCTTTATACAGGGCAACGATCTTGGCCGAACCCACAGTTGCCTGGTAGCCGATGAACTCGGTGGGCACATCGACCTTGACCAAGGTGTTGTAGTCCAGGCCAAAGGAGCTGGCGGAACGGGCACGTACACGCTGGGCCTCCATCTCACGCTCAAAACCGGCCTCATCGACGGTCAGCTCCCGCTCACGGGCGATGTCGGCGGTCAGGTCCATCGGGAAACCGTAGGTGTCATACAGCTTGAACACCACGTCGCCCGGCACCACGGTGCCTTTGAGCTCGGCCAGGTCCTGCTCCAGAATCTTCAAGCCGTGCTCCAGGGTCTTGGAGAACTGCTCTTCTTCAGCCTTGAGCACGCGCTCGATGTTGGCCTGCTGCTGCTTGAGTTCCGGGAAGGCATCGCCCATCTCGGCCACCAGCGCGGCAACGATTTTGTAGAAGAAGCTACCGGTCGCACCCAGCTTGTTACCGTGGCGGCAGGCGCGACGGATGATACGGCGCAACACGTAACCGCGACCTTCGTTCGACGGCAGTACACCGTCAGCGATCAGGAAGCTGCAGGAACGGATATGGTCCGACACGACCTTGAGCGAAGACTGGTTGTCGTTGGCGCAACCAATGGCTGCGGCCGAAGCGCTCAGCAGGTTGGTGAACAGGTCGATTTCGTAGTTGGAGTGAACGTGCTGCATCACCGCACTGATCCGCTCAAGGCCCATGCCGGTGTCAACCGACGGCGCCGGCAGCGGGTGCAACACGCCATCGGCGGTGCGGTTGAACTGCATGAACACGTTGTTCCAGATTTCAATGTAACGGTCGCCATCTTCTTCCGGCGAGCCGGGTGGGCCGCCCCAGATGTCGGCGCCGTGATCGTAGAAAATCTCGGTGCAGGGGCCGCACGGGCCGGTATCGCCCATGGTCCAGAAGTTGTCGGATGCGTAGGGCGCGCCCTTGTTATCGCCGATGCGGATCATGCGCTCGACCGGTACGCCGACTTCTTTGGTCCAGATGTCATACGCTTCGTCGTCCGTCGCGTAGACGGTGACCCACAGCTTTTCCTTCGGCAGCTTCAACACGCCGGTCAGGAAGGTCCAAGCGAACGTAATCGCGTCTTTCTTGAAATAGTCGCCGAAGCTGAAGTTACCCAGCATCTCGAAAAAAGTGTGGTGACGAGCGGTGTAGCCGACGTTTTCCAGGTCGCTGTTCTTGCCGCCGGCGCGTACGCACTTCTGGCTGCTGGTCGCGCGGGTATAAGCGCGCTTTTCCTGGCCCAGGAAGCAGTCCTTGAACTGGTTCATCCCCGCGTTAGTGAACAGCAGGGTTGGGTCGTTGCCTGGGATCAAGGAGCTGGAGGCTACACGGGTGTGACCTTGCTCTTCGAAGAAGCGAAGGAAGGCTTCACGGATTTCTGCGCTTTTCATTAGGTTCTTCCACGGAGTCTGAGGCCAAAGGCCAGTGCGCAACATCATCAGACGGAGCGACGGCAAAGGGCCGCATTATATCGGCCCTTTGCCAGTGGTACAGCGTGTTTATGTGATAGAAACAGTCAATTAGACGGTCTGCACTGTCATTTTCGGGAAAACTCGACAAATGTCTGCACGACCTGCTCGATCTGCGCCCGGCTGACGTCCAGATGAGTGACCATGCGCAGGCGCGGCGCGGCGCTCAACTTGATCCCGCGCTCGGCAGCAAACGCCTTCAAGGCCTGAGCCTGGTCACCGATCTGCACGTACACCATGTTGGTCTGAACCGGCTCCACCGCGTAACCGGCCTGGCGCAACGCATCCCCCAGCCATTGGGCATTGGCGTGGTCATCGGCCAGGCGCTGCACCTGATGATCCAGCGCATACAGCCCCGCTGCCGCCAGGGAACCGGCCTGACGCATACCGCCGCCGACCATCTTGCGCAAGCGGCGCGCCTTGGCGATCAAGGCCGTGGAGCCGCACAACACCGAACCCACCGGCGCACCCAGGCCTTTGGACAGGCACACCGACACGGAATCGAAATGCTGGGCAATCTCCCGCGCCGGCACGCCAAGCTTGACCGCCGCGTTATAAATACGCGCGCCATCCAGATGCAGCGCAAGGCCGTGTGCCTGCGTGAACGCACGCGCCTTCGCCAGGTACTCCAGCGGCAGCACCTTGCCCTGCATGGTGTTTTCCAGCGCCAGCAGGCGGGTACGCGCGAAATGGAAGTCATCGGGTTTGATCGCCGCCAACACCTGGTCCAGGTCAAGACAGCCGTCTGCCTGCACCTCCAGCGGCTGCGGCTGGATCGAACCGAGGACGGCCGCGCCGCCGCCTTCATATTTGTAGGTATGGGCTTGTTGCCCGACGATGTATTCCTCGCCGCGCTCACAGTGGGCCATCAACGCCAGCAAGTTGCTCATGGTGCCGGTGGGCACGAACAACGCCGCCTCGAAGCCCAGGCGCTCGGCCAACTCGGCCTCCAAATGGTTGACGCTGGGGTCTTCGCCGTAGACATCGTCGCCGCTGACGGCAGTGGCCATCGCGTCGAGCATGCCGGGGGTGGGTTGGGTCACGGTGTCGCTACGCAGGTCGATCACAGACATGAAACAAGCCTCTAACGGGTGTGTAAGTTCCTTTTATGGCTGATTACTGCGGGTAAAGCCACGGAATATCAAGCCCCCATCAGCTTCAATCGAATACCAACCAAACAAACCGATATAGGTTATCGATAAGGCGATCGTGCAGTTTTTGAAAAACCATGTTAAAAACTCTCCGCCGCCAGGGTTCTGGCGGCAACGTTCTCAGGGCGGGGTGTAATTCCCCACCGGCGGTAATTGCACGCAACGTGCATAGCCCGCGAGCGCTTGGCGCCTTGAACTGCTCACGCAGGTCGGCGGCAAGGTCAGCAGACCCGGTGTGATCCCGGGGCCGACGGTCATAGTCCGGATGAAGAGAGAACGGGATTGGCACCTAAGGGCCGCGCGCCGTATTCATGCTTGCATGACGCGGCTGTTCGTACCCTTAAATCCCATTCGATTCATAACGCCCTGTTTTTTTCTTAAACAGGAGTCAGAACATGCAACCCACCGCAATCGACAGCAAAAGCAAAAACCACCACGGCGAGCGCGTCGCGTTTATCCAGGCCTGCTGGCACAAGGATATTGTCGACCAATCCCGTAAAGGCTTCCTCGCCGAAATGATCGCCCAGGGCTACCAGGAATCGGACATCGATTTCTTCGAAGTCGGCGGCGCCTTTGAAATGCCCCTGCACGCCAAGCTGCTGGCCAAGACCGGCCGTTACGCCGGTATCGTTGCCGCCGCGCTGGTGGTGGACGGCGGCATCTACCGTCACGAATTCGTTGCCCAGTCCGTCGTCAGCGGCCTGATGCAGGTTCAGCTGGAAACCGAAGTGCCGGTGTTCTCGGTGTCCCTGACCCCGCACCATTTCCACGCCGGCAGCGAACACCACACGTTCTTCTACGAGCACTTCGTGCACAAGGGCCAGGAAGCTGCGCGCACCTGCGCCGACACCCTGCACAAGGTCCGCGCGATCCGTCGCAGTGAGCCACGGGCCGTAGCCGTTTAAGCAACACCGCAAACTAATGTGGGAGGGGCTTGTGTGGGAGTCGGGCTTGCCCGCGATGCAGTCACCTCGGTGTGTCAGCCACACCGCGGTGATGCTATCGCAGGCAAGCCAGCTCCCACACAAGCCCGCTCCCAGCTGTAGCTCCGGTTAAGCCTGAAGATTTACGCCAACCCGGCATCCGTGGTCGGCACGATCAATATCCCCGCGCGCAAACCATTCTTCACCTTCGGGTTCGGGAAGATGATGCGGGCGCCCTCCTCCTCGATTACCCAACGGGTCTTGGCCACGTCTTCGGCCAGCAGATACCCCTTCGCCAACGGCGAAAAGTTTTCCACGTCCGCCGGTAAATGCAGCAGGAATGCATCGCTGTGCTTGATGACTTCCCGGGACACGGCAAACAGCTGCAAGCCATCCAGGCTCTCGCTCTCGGGCTCGGTGCCCTCGATGATCTGCTTGAGCCGGGTTTCCAGGCGGGACACATCCACGCCCTGGTTATGCCCGAACGGCCGCGCCTTGCCCAGTTCCAGCGTGAAGGCTTCGGCCTCCAACTGCTCGTAGGTAAACGCCGTAAAGGTGATGGAGGTCTTGCTCTGCAGCAGCACAGCCTGCATGCCGGCAGCGCACAGACGCGCCAGTTCGTGGCGCGAATGGCGTCGCCCGTCTTTCCACGGGTACAGCGCAAACTGCTCGATCTTCGAACCGCGAATGGCGGTGTGCAGGTCGTAATGCAGGCGCGAACGGCCGGGCAGGCTGAAAAAGGTGCGGGCCAGTTGCTCAAGCTCGGCGGCGCGCATGGCCTCCGGGCCGATGTTTTGTTCATGACGGCCGTTGAACAGCCGGTTGACGTCCAATTCCAGGTAACGCTCGCCGCGGCGCATGGCCTCGGGGTTACCGAACAGGAACAGAATACGGGCGCGGGGTTTGATCTCCCCACGGGCGATGCCATGCAACAGGCGGTCGAGCAGTTCGATCGGCGCCGTTTCGTTGCCATGGATGCCGGATGACAGCAGCACGTCGCTGCCGTTGTCCAAGGCCTGCGGCGGGCGCACTTCAAGTGCGCCCTCGCTGAGCCAGCGCATCTGCACGCCGTCGACAGTCAGTTGAATTTTTTGCGCCGGTTCACGACCGGCGAGGGTCAGTTCAAGCAATTTGCCGAGGGCGAGCATAAGCAGCTTCCTTAGTGGTTGCAGCCTGGGCCGTGGACGTGATCGTCGTCGTCACCTTCGACGTCGGCCGGTTCCATTTCCAGTTGCAGGCTCATCAGGTTGGTCGCCAATGGGCGCATCAGCAGGTTGGCGTACTCGGCGTCGCCTTCTTCCACATCCACACCGATCAACAGTTGGCCACGGCCATCGTGCTGGATCCAGATTTCCTTGCCCTGCCACACCACGGCGACGCGGGTGCAGGAAGTTTCCAGCTGGGTGCCGTCGGTGTCTTCAAGGATCAGTTTCAGGGTGTCGGTGGTCATAAAATAGTTCTCAGCCCTAGGGTGTAAAAAGAGGTGCGTTAATTGATCTGGAAAGGGTAAACCGAGCCCAGTTTAAGGATTTGCGTCAGTTCATCCAGTGCCGTCCGGCACTCAAGCAGCAACTGCGGGTCAGCCAGGTCGGTTTCACGCAGGCTGTCGCGGTAGTGCTTGTCGACCCATTGGGTCAGCGTGTCGTACAACGGCGCCGTCATGATAACGCCTGGATTCACCGCCGCCAGTTCCGTTTCGTTCAACGCCACACGCAAGCGCAGGCACGCCGGGCCACCGCCGTTCTGCATGCTTTGCTTGAGGTCGAAGACGTTTACTTCGCGGATCAGCCCACCGGACGCCGTCAGGCCTTGCAGGTATTGCCAGACGCGCTCGTTGGCGCGGCACTCTTCCGGCACGATCAGCAGCATCGAGCCGTCGGCGCGGGTCAGCAACTGGCTGTTGAACAGGTAGGACCGCACTGCATCTTCGACACTGACTTGAGCGCGCGGTACGCACACCGACTGGAAGTTGCCGCCCAGTTTGCCCAACTTGCCGTGCAACTCGGCGAGCATCTGCTCGGTGTTGAGGAAGGCGTCCTCGTGATAGAACAGCACCTCGCCGTTGCCCACCGCAATCACGTCGTTGTGGAACACACCGGCATCGATCACTGACGGGTTCTGCTGCGCGTAGACCACGCCGTCGTCCTTCAAGCCGTGCAAGCGCGCGACGGCCTGGGAGGCTTCAAGGGTCTGGCGCGCCGGGTATTTCTGCGGGGCCGGGTAACGGGTGTCGAACGCACTGCGGCCAAACACGAAGAACTCGACACCGGCTTCGCCATAGTCACGGCAGAAACGCGTGTGGTTGGCCGCGCCTTCGTCGCCGAACTGCGCCACCGCCGGCAACGCAGCGTGGTGGGCAAAGTGCTTCTGGTCGGCGAACATCGCCCCCAGCACGCGGCTGGTGGTCGGGTGTTCGATGCTGCGGTGGTATTTGCAGTTGAGGTTGGCGGCGGTGAAATGCACGCGGCCATCTGCCGTATCGGCGCTCGGGCTGACGGTGGCGGCGTTGGCCACCCACATGCTCGATGCCGAGCAACTGGCAACCAGCAGCGGCATGGCGTGCTTGGCTGCCTGCTGGATCACCTGAGCGTCGGTGCCGCTGAAACCGAGGTTACGCAAGGCGCCCACGTCAGGTCGTTCCTGCGGCGCGAGCACGCCTTGCACAAAGCCCATGTCCATCAGGGCTTTCATTTTTTGCAGGCCCTGCAACGCCGCTTCCTTGGGGTTCGAAGACTGCTGGCTGTTGCTCTGGGACGCGACGTTGCCGTAGGACAAACCGCCGTAGTTATGGGTCGGCCCCACTAGACCGTCAAAATTGACTTCATAGGATTTCATCGGCGAGGCTCCACGAACATCTGTTTTTATAGGCATCTGGTGCAGATCTATAGCTGTAAACCCATTCAACTGTGGGAGCTGGCGTGCCTGCGATCCAGGCGACTCGGTCTTTCAGTAAAACCGAGGTGAGGCTATCGCAGGCAAGCCAGCTCCCACATTTAGATCAGTGTCAGCTTCACTTCAGCGTTATACCTGGCGTCAGCGTGGCTGGAACCACCAGGCTCGGCGTTTCCAGGGACGCCACCGGGTACGCGCAATAATCCGCGGCGTAATAGGCACTGGCGCGGTGGTTGCCCGAGGCGCCCACACCGCCGAACGGCGCGGTGCTGGCGGCGCCGGTCAACTGTTTGTTCCAGTTGACGATACCGGCACGGCTTTCCAGCCAGAACTGCTGGTAGCGCGCTTCGGAGTCGGACAACAAGCCCGCAGCCAGGCCGTACTGGGTGTTGTTGGCCTCGGCAATCGCCCCGGCAAAATCAGCGTAGCGGACCACCTGCAACAGTGGGCCGAACAGTTCTTCATCTGCGCGCTCGGCCACACCGGTCACGTCGATGATGCCAGGGGTCAGCAGCGCGGCCTGAGCCTGCGGCTGGGTCATTTCCAACAGCGCCACCGCGCCATTGGCCAGCATCTGCGCCTGGGCGTCCATCAAGGCTTTGGCCGCGCCAAGGGAAATCACCGAGCCCATGAACGGCGCTGGCTGCTGATCGAACGCGCCGACTGCAATCGTCGCGCTGACCGCCACCAGGCGCGCCAGCAACGCATCGCCCCAGGCGCCTTGCGGCACCAGCAAGCGGCGTGCACAGGTGCAACGCTGGCCGGCAGAAATAAACGCCGACTGGATGATGGTGTAGACCGCCGCATCCACGTCGGCCACTTCGTCGACGACCAGCGGGTTGTTGCCGCCCATTTCCAGGGCCAGGATCTTGTCCGGGCGCCCGGAGAACTGCTGATGCAGGTGGTTGCCGGTGCGGCTCGAACCGGTAAAGAACAACCCGTCGATGCCCGGGTTGGCCGCCAGCGCGATGCCGGTTTCCCGCGCGCCTTGCAACAGGTTAAGCACACCCGCCGGCAAACCGGCTTCGATCCAGCATTGCACGGTCAGCTCAGCGACTTTTGGGGTCAGCTCGCTCGGCTTGAACAGCACGGTGTTACCCGCCAGCAACGCCGGGACGATATGCCCGTTCGGCAAGTGGCCAGGGAAGTTGTATGGGCCGAACACCGCCACCACGCCGTGGGGTTTGTGGCGCAACACAGCGGTGGCATCGCCCAGCGGGCCGCTCTTTTCGCCGGTACGTTCACGGTAGCTTTGCACCGAAATGGCAATCTTGTTGGCCATGCTGGTGACTTCGGTGGCCGATTCCCAGAGTGGCTTGCCGGTTTCCTCACCGATGCAACGGGCGATCTCATCCGCGCGGCGTTTCAAGGTGGCGGCGAAGGCTTCCAGCACGCTGATGCGCTCTTCCAACGGGCGCCGCGCCCAGCCCGGGAATGCCTGGCGTGCAGCCTGCACGGCGGACTCGACCTGCTCGGCGGTGGCGCCATTACCGGCCCACAGCACCTGCTGGGTCACCGGGTTGCGCGATTCAAACAGCTCACCCTGGCCGGCCAGCCAGCTACCTGCGATGTACAGCGAATTCATTATTTCGACTCCCGAGCAGCAGACAACGGAACAGCACGCACTTGATCACCCACCACCAGTTGCAGGCGCTTGGCGGTCAACAGATCGACCACCAGCGTGCCTGCCGCCAGACGGGCCGGTGCGGCGGTAATGCGGCACTCCTCGCGCTTGCGGTTATGGATCAGGAACGGCGTGGCGTCGTCCCCCGGCGTGCCGATGGCCAACACCAGCGACTGGCTGTCGCGCACCGCACGGATTTTACTGGTCTCACATTCCACCGCCGGGCCGGCGTCAAAGATGTCGACGTAGCCCTGGTAGCTGAAACCTTCGCTCTTGAGCATGCTCAGCGCGGGCTCGGTATCCGGGTGGACCTTGCCGATCACGTTGCGCGCGTCCTCGGAAAGGAAGCAGCTGTACAGCGGAAACTTCGGCATCAGCTCGGCGATAAACGCCTTGTTGCCCACGCCAGTCAGGTAGTCGGCCTGGCTGAATTCCATCTTGAAGAAGTGCCGGCCCAGGCTTTCCCAGAACGGCGAACGCCCGGCTTCGTTGGACACACCACGCATCTCGGCAATGATCTTGTTGCCGAACAGCTGCGGGAATTCAGCGATAAACAGCATGCGCGCCTTGGCCAGCATGCGGCCGTTGAGGCCGTTGCGGTAATCGGCATGCAGGAACAACGAGCACAACTCGGAATTGCCGGTGAGGTCGTTGGCCAAAAACAGCGTCGGGATCTCACGGTAGATGTTCAGCTCCTGGGAAGCGCTGACGGTCAGACCCACCCGGAAGTTATACCAAGGCTCACGCAGGCCGACGGCACCGGCGATGGCAGAAATACCCACCACGCGGCCTTCGTCGTTTTCCAGCACGAACAGGTAGTCGGCATCACCCCGCCCGGCTTCGCCGCGAAAGGTTTTTTCCGCCCAGCCAACCCGGTGGGTCAGGCGCTCTTCGTTGGCCGGCAAGGTGGTGAGGCCGGTGCCGGTGCTGCGCGCCAGATCAATCAGGGCCGGTAAATCGCTGCTGCGTACGGGACGAACGATCATGCTATCTCCTCAAACAGGCCGCTGTTGCCAGCCACCCGCGAAACTCTGTGTTTAAACCGCAACCAGACGCGCGCTGGCACCTTCACCGACGCCCAGGGCTTCAGCGGTTTGCAGGTCCAGGGTCACCGGTTTGCCGGGCGCGTAGTCCAGGTCCACCATCACCGCGCGGTAATCCTGCAACTGCGCGTTGCTCACCAGGTACTGGCGGCCGACACCCTTGAGCATCTCGCCGATCTTCACCGGCACCACGCGGCTCTGCGCGATCGAGCGAATGCCCGAGACCCGCGCGTGCAGCGTCGGGCCGCCGTCGAAGATGTCGATGTAATGGTCGGTCTCAAAGCCTTCGCGCATCAGGATGTCGAAGGTGATCTGCGCACGCGGGTGCACCTGGCCCATGGCTTCCTGGGCTTCGTCCGGCAGCAGCGGCACATAGATCGGATAATGCGGCATCAGCTCGGCGAGGAACGTGCGGCTTTTCAGCCCGCACAGGCGCTCGGCGGCGGCGTAGTTGAGGTCGAAGAAGTTGCGGCCAATGGCGTCCCAGAACGGCGAGTCGCCGTTCTCGTCGCTGTAGCCGACAATTTCGGTCACCACCGAGTCGGCAAAGCGCTCGGGGTGGCTGGCGACGAACAACAGGCGGCCACGGGAGTTGAGTTCCGACCACGCGGACCCGACCAGCTCCGGCACCACGTAGAAACTGGTGAGCAGGCTGTTGCCGGTGAGGTCGTGGCACTGGGAAAGCACGTGAATCTTGTTGTGGATCTTCAGCTCGCGGGAGGCGTGCACGAAGGTTTCGTTACGGAAGCTGTAGAACGGCTCCGAGTAACCCGCCGACGCGACGATGGCCGAGCAGCCGGCGAGCTTGCCGGTCTCGGTGTCTTCGAGCACAAAGAAGTAGCTCTCTTCGCCGTTGAAACTGACCTCAGCCGCGAAGGACGCTTCGCTGGCGGCGATCTTGTCACTCAGGCGTTCCACATCGTCCGGCAAGGAGGTGACACCAATCGGGCTGTCCGCAGCCAGACGCTGTACCTCGCCCAGATCAGCCATTTGCGCGGGGCGCATCACCAGCATGGTGTCACTCCTTAACTCGAAAAACTCACAGGAAAAAATGCCAGGCACGCATTTGAAACCCGCGAAGGTCAAGCGTGGGAGCGGGCTTGTTCGCGAACGCGGTGGTTCAGTCACCTGTACGGTCGAATGACACACCGCGTTCGCGAGCAAGTCCGCTCCCACATTTTGATCTTCACGGCTCCAATCAAGAGGCCCGGCACAAAAATTTAGGTTCGATGCCCAATGGTTTGAGCACCGAACGGCGTATCAAGCTTGCGTCAACGTCTTCACAGCACGTTCAAAACGGTCCAGGCCTTCCTGGATGTCTGCGTCGTCCACCACCAGGCTCGGGGCGAAACGCACCACGTCGGGGCCGGCTTGCAGGATCATCAGGTTTTGCTTTTCGGCCGCGTTGAACACGTCCTTGGCCTTGCCTTTGAAGGCGTCGCTGAGCACACAACCTATCAGCAGGCCCAGGCCGCGCACTTCGGTGAAGATGCCGTATTGCTTGCCGATCTGCTCCAGGCGTGCCTTGAACAGGGCGTGCTTGGCGTTCACACCGGCCAGCACTTCTGGGGTGTTGATCACGTCGATCACCGCTTCCGCCACCGCACACGCCAGCGGGTTGCCGCCGTAGGTGGTGCCGTGAGTGCCGACCACCAAGTGCTTGGCCAGGTCTTCACGGGTGAGCATCGCCGCAATCGGGAAACCGCCGCCCAGGCTCTTGGCGCTGGTGAGGATGTCCGGCACCACGCCGTAGTGCTGGTAAGCGAACAGATGGCCGCTGCGGCCCATGCCGGTTTGTACTTCGTCAAATACCAGCAGCGCGTTGTTCGCGTCGCACAGTTCGCGGGCGCCTTGCAGGTACGCCAGTTCGGCCGGCAATACGCCGCCTTCGCCCTGGACAGGTTCCAGCACCACGGCGCAGGTCTTGTCCGACACGGCGGCTTTCAGCGCGGCCAGGTCGTTATAAGGGACGTGGGTGATGCCGGTGATTTTAGGCCCGAAACCATCGGAGTACTTCGACTGGCCACCGACGTTAACGGTAAACAGGGTGCGGCCGTGAAAGCTGTTCAACGCCGCGATGATCTCGTACTTCTCGGTCCCGAAACGGTCGAACGCGACGCGACGGGCCAGCTTGAAGGCGGCCTCGTTGGCTTCGGCGCCGGAGTTGCAGAAGAACACGCGCTCGGCAAACGTGGCGTCGATCAGCTTATGCGCCAGGCGCAGGGCCGGCTCATTGGTGAAGACGTTGGAGACATGCCACAGCTTGTTGGCCTGCTCGGTCAGTGCACCGACCAGCGCCGGGTGGGCGTGGCCCAATACGTTAACCGCGATGCCGCCGGCAAAGTCGATCAGCTCGCGGCCGGCCTGGTCCCATACGCGCGAACCTGCGCCACGCACAGGGATAAAGGCGGCAGGTGCGTAGTTGGGAACCATGACCTGGTCGAAATCGGCACGTTGCACCGGGGCTTGCTCAACGGACATCGGAGTCTCCTGAAGAGGAACGCCTGCCTGGAACTGGCAGGCGATGCAGGGATTGTAAGGACAGTTTTCAGTGCGGCCTTGCCGCCAAGCGACAACTTCTTATAGCGCCAACCCGTGATTTTCCAGGGTTTACGCCAATGCGACAAATAGCGTCGCAATCGCGCAGTTTAAACCGTGTGCAGGCCAAGCGGCAGCGCCGTTTTCTGCCCAAGCCCGCCGTACGCTATTTATCTGTCACCGATGAGTGTGAGCCAAGTGGTCTGCTGACCAGCCATTGAACTCAAGGAGACTTCATCCCATGACACAGCTCACCCTCACGAACCCACCTACGCCTCACCAGGACGTTCACCTCAGCCTGGTCCGCAAGGCCATTCCCGCGTGGCTGGTTACGGCTTCGCCGAGCAGGCGTGCCGCGCTCAAGGACACGGCGCCGAGCCTGCCCGCCTGGTACACAGGTCTCAACCGCCAACAGCACGCTCAACTCAGGCAACTGGTCAGCGAAGCCTGGACCGCACAAAACGCACTGGACCGGGTGATGATGCCGCTCAAGTCTGCCGAGGACTTCGCCGCCGAGGTGTTGCAACCGGCGCTCAAGCAACGCTTTGGCGTGGAACGCGATGTGCGCACCACCTTCCTGCGACTCTACGTGCCCACCTCGCTTGGCGCCGCCACCACCTGGACGGTTTCACTGCTCGACGCTGCTCTGCACAACTTTGAGGCCAGCGAAACAACCGCCGGCGCCTATGAGCCCCACTCAACGTTCATTACCAAGCCTGCGGCCCGCGGGCATTTCGAAACCCTGCCAAGTGTCGCCACCCGCCTCACCGTGCCGCAATTCACCCGACTGTGCCGCGAGCTGGACATTGGAGGCCAGTACCACACCTATCTTCGCGAATACCTGGCACTGGACAACCCGGTATCACTGGCCACCCTGAAACGTAAACAGGAGCGCTGCGAGTTTGCCCAGCTGAAAGTCGCCGCGCAGATGGCCCGCCTGAGTGGTGATGTGTCCGAGCTGCAATTTCAGCAATTGCAGACGCTGTTGACGACCCCGCAGGATTGCAAAGTGCTGCTCAGCTATGACCTGAGCATCATGTCGAGCGCACTGACCGGCATCATTCTGTTTGCCGCCGCCGACCTGGAGCGCAGCAGCACCACAGTGCCGGTGATCGCCTATATTCCAGACGACCCGCAGCAACCACTCAAGGCGTATGCATCGACACAGGCCTTTATGCAGGCGCTGAGCGACGCGCTGCGCGAACCTGAGTACCAACAGTTCTTCAGCCGCTTTGTGAACCATGGGGAGCGCGGCTACTTTTTCGCCGACCTCAGCCAACGCTTATCCCACGTTATCTGGCATCAACGACTGGCCACAGACCCGCGCCCCAGCTGGCGCGATGCGCCTATTGATAACCCCAGACTGCAGTTTTCCACCACCCGCATCACTCAGCCGCTGTTCGATTATCTGTATGAAATCAAGCTCAGCAAACTGTTCAACGACGCTCAAACCCGCGCCGTTTCCACCGCCGGAGCCGATCAAAAGGCCCGCTGGGAACGTTGGCGCCTGATCGAAAAAATCGGCACGGCGGTGCTGCAGATTGCCGCACTGGTTGCCGCGCCTTTCATACCACCTCTGGGCCTGGCGATGCTGGGCTACACCGCCTATCAACTGCTCGACGAGACTTTTGAGGGCATTCTCGATTGGGCCATGGGCCTCAGGGCCCAAGCCTTTGGGCACCTGATGTCGATACTGGAGCAGGCCGTGGAACTGGGCCTGTTCGCGGTCGGCTTGCCGATCGCCAGCGACCTGGCCCGCGAGCACCTGCCGGCCGGCGTCTGGGCATTCATCGACCGCCTGACTCCGGTGACTTCGCGGGACGGCCAAACCCGCCTGTGGCAACCGGACCTGGCACCTTATGCCCATGACCAGCCTCTGCCGCGCCAATCACAACCCGATACGCAGGGGCTGTACCATCACAATGGCCAGAGCCTCCTGGCGTTGCCCGAGCGGCACTACGCAGTGGACATCGAGCCGGGCGCCGGGCGCCACGCGCTCAAGCACCCGTCACGCGCGGACGCCTATCGCCCCAAGCTGTTTGGCAACGGCCAAGGCGCGTGGGTGACCGAACTGGACCGCCCGTTAACCTGGGACAGCACCACCTTGCTACGACGCCTTGGCCCGCAGGCTGACCTCTTCAGCGATGCTCAACTGGAACAGATACGCCATGTCAGCGGCGTCCATGACAACGCCCTGCGCCATGTATATCTGGCTCAAAAACGCCCACCGCCCCTGCTGGCTGACACCCTCAAGCGCTTCAAGATCGACCGCGCGCTGCACGATTTCATCCAGCAGATAAGCAGCGAGGATCCGGCGGTGTACGGTTTGGCCGACGCACAAACGCAACTGTTGTTGCTGAGCAACTACGGTTTGTGGCCGGAAACCAAGACCCTGCGCATCATCAACAACGACGGGGCGACAGTCTGGCAAGTACCGGGCAAACCCGACGCCAGTGTTGCGCAGATCCACGAAGCGCAGCTCAAAAATGGTGATCTGCTCAAGACCATCATTGAAGTGCTGGACGAGCCTGAGCGCAAAATCCTGCTGGAAGAGGAATTTGGCCAGCCCATGATCTCCGCACAGGCGCGCTCGCGAACCCTGCGACAACGGCTGGCGCGCGTGGCGCAAGAAAAACGCTTGTCACTGTTCGACTCGGCTTATCGAGGCCAGGAACTCACCACCAACCTGCAACTGACCACGCTGATCGACGCAGTGCCCGGCCTGCCCCTGAGTGCCGCCCAGGCGCTGCAGGAAATCGCGACCGCCGAGGAGCTGCAGGAAATCGACCTGGGGCGCATCCCCCAACGTCTGAAGGAACTGGCCCTTTGGGCCCGGCAGGAAACCCGGGTCGCACGCGCCTACGAAGGCTTGTACTTGAACTCGGTGGATAACCTGGACACTGACCGTCTGGCCCTGGACTCCCTGGAAAACCTGCCCAACTGGCCCGAAGGGCTGCGAATCGAGGTTAGAAATGATTCCGCCGACGGCACGCTGCGCAACGCCATCGGCGAATTGAGCGCGCCGACCCGTCGCACGCTGGTCTACTCCGACAGCGGCGGCTACACACCGCTGGACAACGGCGTCGCCTTATCGGCCAAAACGGACCTCTACACGGCCCTGCTTCAAGCCCTGCCCGACTCGGCGCGCAATGCGCTGAACATTCATATTGCCCAAGGCCCGCTGCTGCGCCAAAGCATCGCCCTGCATGCCCTGGACCGCGCGGTGCTGCGGGCGAGGCTTGCCAGCGACCCGCTGCGCAAACCCACCTACGACCCTAAAACCATGCGCCTGCTCGGTGGCATGGACGGTTATGGCCCCGCACCTGCCTCCGTAGCCGGCCAGGAGCCGACCCTGTTGGAACGGGCGCAGGATTTATTCCCGGCCTTGCGACCGGAGCAACTCAACCACATCGTGCACTCCCTTGACCAAACCGCTGGCGGCGCACTGCGCGCACTGGTGGCACTCAAGAGTGAATACCAACAGCTCGATCGCGACCTGTCGGCATGGATCACCGCCACGCCGTCCTTGGCACGCGAAACCGCTACGCCCCACGCCGCTGAAAGCGTGAGCCAGGCCAAACGTGCGCGCCAACAGTGGGCCGAAGAAATCAAACGCGCCTGGCGCCTGGAAACCGAAACCGATCAGTACTACGAGCCACCGTTGATCAACGGGCAAAAACTGGTACTGAACGGCCCCATTTCCGGCAACCCGCCGGCACTGGCGCCGTACTTCAATTTCATCTCGTACCTGGCGCTGGAAGGCGACCACAGCGCCCTGCAGATTGATGGGTTTCTGACGAGGTTTCCAAACGTGCGCTTTTTGTCGGTGCGCAACGCCGCGCTGGGAGCGCTTCCCGAAGGCCTCGGCGCGATGCCAAGCCTCAATGAACTGGTACTCAGCGACTGCAACATCACCCTGACCGCGCCAGAGCAGGCGATACTCGCCTCATTGACCGCGCTGCGCTCAGTGGATTTATACAACAACCCACTCGGGCTGACGCCCAACGTCGAGCAGTTGTCCAACCTGCGCTTTCTGGACCTGAGCAACACCGGTATTACCGAACTGCCCAACGGACTTGTGCAGTGCCCGCACCTGGAAGTCGCGCTGTTGAAAGACAACCGGATTCACACGCTGCCTGCCGCACTCTTCGAACTGCCTGCCAGCGTCAGCCATAGGTTCGACTTATCCGGCAACCCGCTGTCACGCCCTACCCTGGAGCTGGTCAAAAACTACTACCGGCGCACCGGCAGCTACTTTGAAGCAGATGCAGAACCGCTGGACGTCGCCCTTGCCAAAAAGCTCTATCCGAACTTCAGCAAGGACGACATCAACCGACTGATATTCGGCATCGCCGGCAACCTGGAAATGGGCAAAATCGAACTTGTACGCCTTGAGCTTGATTACCTCACGCTCAGCGGCGACCTCGACACCTGGGCCCAGGCGCCCGGTCTCACCGCCCAGGCCCAGGCCAACCGCCGGGCGGTTCAGGACACGCTGCAAGCATGCTGGCGCAGAGAGAGCCCCCTGGATGAGCGCAGTCAAAGCGTAATCCCCACCTACGAACTCGACCTGGCAGCGCCTATCGGTGAAAAACTGCCAACACTCGCCACGCGCTTTACCGACGTGACCTCGCTGAAACTGCGCGGCGATGCGGCCCCGCTGCAGTTGGACGCGTTTTTGCAAAGCTTCCCGAACCTCGAACGACTGTCGGTCACTGACGCCGAACTGGGAGACCTACCCTCGACGATTTTCCTGCTACCGAAGCTCTCCTCATTGACCCTGCAAGACTGCGCGCTTGAACTTTCGCCCGCCTCGATTGGCGCACTGGAACAGCTGACGACTCTGGAATACCTGGACCTGAGCAGCAACCCGCTCAAGCTTATTCCCGACGTCCGCCGTATGCCCCTGCTGTCCTGGATCAAGCTGAACAACACTGGCCTGAAGGAAATACCCGCGGCGCTCATCAGCCCCACGCACCGCCAAGTCATCAACTTAAGCCATAACGCGATCACGCAAACCCCGGCTGAATTGTTTCAACTGCCCGCCGACGCCACCAGCGCATTTGATCTGTCGGATAATCCACTGTCACTGACCGCTCTGCAACGGATAAAAACCTACTGCCAGGCCACCGGCGAACATTTCAACGCTGATGCGCCGGCGGCGGAACACAGTCGGGTAAAGCGGCTTTACCCAACCTTTACGCCAGCCGAAGTGGATCGCTTCATCTTTACACTACCGGGGAACATGGAGGGCGTGACTGCCGAAGTGACCCGCCTGGAAACCGAATACGCCAGGCTCATTGCCGACCTGACGACATGGGCGCTGGATGTGCCGCAACGGCATCCAGTCCTGGACATCGCACTCGACGATCACACGCGCGCTGAAGAACAGATCCACCGCCTGGCCATCAAAGCGCAACTGGAAGAAGGCTGGCGTCGCGAGAGCGACGCGGATGAGCTGAATGGCGGGCAGGAGGTCACCCACAAACTGGTGATCGACACGCCCATAATTGGAGCACTGCCCGACATAAATGCGCGGTTTGAACATATCTCGCTGTTGGAAATGAGCGGCGAAGGGACCACCTCAAACGTCGAAGGCTTGCTCCAAGGATTCCCCAAACTGAAAGTTCTTTCGCTGCACAGATACACGATGGGCGACATTCCCGCCGCTATTCTGAATCAACCCCACTTGATCACGCTGAGCCTCACAGAGTGCGCA
Organism: Pseudomonas sp. AP19; assembly: GCF_001728855.1. Taxonomy (NCBI): domain Bacteria; kingdom Pseudomonadati; phylum Pseudomonadota; class Gammaproteobacteria; order Pseudomonadales; family Pseudomonadaceae; genus Pseudomonas; species Pseudomonas sp. AP19. The sequence goes on from NZ_LXJP01000043.1 coordinate 61,019, forward strand.
ATCCGCCTGACGCCCCACAGCGCCAATGCGCTTTCCGGGATGCGCACCTTGGAGTACCTGGACTTGAGCGAAAACCCACTGGGCATCACGCCGACGGTCAGCAACCTGCACAACCTGAACACGTTGCACCTGGAAAACACTGGAATCAACCACCCCCCAGCCGGCGTTTTCTCCCTGCCAAACTTGCGAACCGTGGACCTGAGCGAGAACCTGATAGAAGAGATCCCTTCGCACATTCTGGAAGTGAGCCCCACTTGGGACTATGACTCCGACCTTGGCGGCAACCCGCTCTCGGACGCCAGTTTAAATGTGCTCAGACAATATTATCTTCAGACGGGGAATGACCTGGGCGTGGAAGCGGCCTCCCTCGACGCCGGCGGACAGCCGCTGGTACCGCCACCAACTACCCCCGTACCGATGGAGGAGTAAACAGTGTTCTCAGCCGCGCTCGGATGGCACCGACGATAACTCGAACGGGCTGCTGCTGCGTCGCTGGTTGCGGTCTTCGCGAGGGGTGGCGCCAAAGAAGTTGCGGTAGGCGCTGGAAAAGTGCGGCCCCGAGGAGAAGCCGCACGACAGGCCGATCTGGATGATCGACTTGCTGGTTTGCATGAGCATCTGGCGCGCCTTGTTCAGGCGCAATTCCAGGTAATACTGGCTGGGAACACGATTGAGGTACTGCTTGAAGATCCGCTCCAGTTGTCGTCGCGACACGCACACATGCTGGGCGATTTCGTCGGTGGTCAGCGGCTCTTCAATGTTGGCTTCCATCAACAACACCGCCTGGGTCAGCTTCGGATGGCTGGAGCCCAGGCGGTTTTGCAGCGGGATACGCTGGCGCTCGCCGCCTTCGCGGATGCGCTCCACCACCAACTCTTCGGAGACCGCACCGGCCAGTTCGGCGCCGTGGTCACGGGCCAGCACCGCCAGCAGCAGGTCGAGCACCGACATGCCACCGCAGGCGGTCAGGCGATCACGGTCCCAGTCGAACAGGTGGCTGGTGGCGATGACCTTGGGGAAACGCTCGGCAAAATCGTCCTGCCAACGCCAGTGCACGGCGGCGCGATAACCATCCAGCAGGCCGAGCTGCGCCAAGGGGTACACACCGGCCGACAGACCACCGATCACACACCCGGCGCGCACCAGCTGCTTAAGTGCGGTGCTCAGTTGCGAAGTAATCGCGGTGGGTGGCTCATCCGCCAGCAGGAACAGTTTCTGAAAGCCTTCAAGCTTGCCGGCCCACGGCTCGCCGGGTAGTTGCCACGCGCCGTCGGTGCGCGGTTCAGCCTGTAAAAAAGACAGTTCGTACACCACGTCCGGATGCACCCGCTGAGCAACGCGCAAAGCCTCCTCAGCCAGCGCAAGCGTCAGGGCTTTTGTGCTGGGCCAAATCAGGAAACCAATTCTGTGGGCGGTCATGGAATGCTATCCGAAGCGAAGAACGGTAATGAAGACAAGGGCCAATGCTAGCCCGGAAACCAACACAAATCTCAAAACATATGGAGATCCAATGTGGGAGCGGGCTTGCTCGCGAATGCGGTGGGCCAGCTACACATCTGCTGACTGATCCACCGCTTTCGCGAGCAA
>NZ_LXJP01000044.1:0-62459 GCF_001728855.1 Pseudomonas sp. AP19
CCTTCGCGAGCAAGCCCGCTCCCACATTTGGATCTGCGTCTGTCAGATGGCCGTACTCTGCCCGCTACATCAGCCAGTACCACAAGAACAGCCAACACCACCAAACCCCTGTGGGAGCGGGCTTGCCCGCGATAGCGGTAGACCAGTCGATACCTCACGTGACTGACCCACCGCCTTCGCGAGCAAGCCCGCTCCCACTTTTGTATCTGTGTCTGTCAGATTGGCCGCACTCCACTGTGCTCGGCCGCGGGGGGCTGCAGGTTGTTCGGCCCGTTGGCCACCGCAAAATGTTGGTGCGCCTGGCTAGAACCGCCGACGAGGCGGGCGTTGCCGTTGGGCGGTGAACGCCCACTTGGCAGCAAAACCGCTTGAGTACACCGGGCAACCCCGTAAAATGTCGCGGCATTAGCAACATGGCATTTTTCAAGGACGAATCAAGCAATGCGCATTTCTGCTTTTCTCCCAGTCACCTGCCTGATGGCGGGCTGCACTCTCCAGCCGGACCGCTCTGCGCCGGTCATCCTTGCCAAAACACCTACCTGCTGGCCCGACACGTTCGATGTTGCGGCGCTGGGCAAGATCGCGCATTTTTTCAGCAAATTCTGATCGCTGCCACAGCGTAGATGACGTACACAACAGTCCCTCCCGCTGGTTCACCTGCTGCAACCACGGACCTCTCACCCTAGGAGCACCCTGTGAAAACACTGTCCAAAATCCTGCTGTCGGGCGTTGCCGCCGCAGCGCTGCTGACCGTGGCCGGTTGCGCCACGGAGAGCAATCGCGCGATGCCGGTGGAACAAGTCGCCAGCGCCAGCGTGGCCTATTCCGGCGTACGTGTACCGATTGCCGTAGGCAAGTTCGATAACCGTTCCAGTTACATGCGCGGCATCTTCTCCGATGGCGTTGATCGCCTCGGTGGCCAGGCCAAGACCATCCTGATCACCCACTTGCAGCAGACCAACCGCTTCAGCGTGCTGGACCGCGACAACATGGGCGAAATCTCCCAGGAAGCCGCGATCAAAGGCACCGTGCAGAAGCTGAAGGGCGCTGACTATGTAGTGACCGGCGACGTGACCGAGTTCGGCCGCAAAGAGACCGGCGACCGCCAGCTGTTCGGCATTCTCGGCCGTGGCAAAACCCAGGTGGCTTACGCCAAGGTCGCGCTCAATATCGTCAACATCAGCACGTCCGAAGTGGTGTATTCCACTCAGGGCGCCGGTGAGTACGCCCTGTCCAACCGTGAAATCGTGGGCTTCGGCGGCACCGCCAGCTATGACTCCACCCTCAATGGCAAGGTCCTCGACCTGGCCATGCGCGAAGCAATCAACCGCCTCGTCGACGGCATCAATGCCGGCGCCTGGAACCCGCGCAACTGATCAGCAGCACCTCAAGGAGCAGTACAAGGATGAGCAAGGCAGTTAAGTTGGCGCTGATGCTGACAGCAATCGCAACGGTCGCCGGGTGCCAGACGGCGCCCCAACCCCTGTATCAATGGGAAAGCTACCAGGCAGAGGTTTACGAGTACTTCAAGGGTGAGCCCAAGGAAGCACAGGTGGAAGCACTGGAGCGCGATCTGCAAAAGATCAACGCCAGTGGCCGCAAGGCGCCGCCGGGTTACCACGCGCACCTGGGCATGCTGTACCTGAGCATGGGCAAGGATGACCAGATGGTGCAGGAGTTTCGCACCGAGAAGGCACTGTTCCCCGAGTCGGCTTCGTACATGGACTTTCTGCTGAAAAACGCCAAAACCGGAGTCGCTGCCAAATGAGCCTGTTAAAACTCACCGGCGCCTTGCTCGCCCTGGCGTTGCTCGGCGGCTGCGCGGCGCCCAAGACCATTGATTACACGGCGTATAAACAGGCCCGGCCGAAGTCGATCCTGGTACTGCCGCCGATCAATGAATCGCCGGAAGTGCAGGCGTCCTATAGCCTGGTTTCGCAGGTCACCTACCCGTTGGCCGAAGCGGGCTACTACGTGCTGCCGATTGCCCTGGTGGACGAAACCTTCCGCCAGAACGGCCTGACCACCGCCAACGATATCCAGGGCGTGGCACCGGCCAAGCTGCATGACATCTTTGGTGCGGATGCGGCGCTGTACATCACCGTCAGCGAGTACGGCACCAAGTACATGCTGATCTCCAGCGACACCTCCGTGACCGCCTCGGCCAAGCTGGTAGACCTGCGCACCGGCACCACCTTGTGGACCGGTTCGGCACGTGCTTCCAGCGAGGAAGGCAACAACAACAGCGGCGGCCTGGTGGGCATGCTGATCTCGGCGGCGGTCAAGCAGGTGATCAACAGCTCTACCGATGCCGCGCACCCGATTGCCGGTATCGCCAGTGTGCGTTTGCTGTCGGCCGGGCAGCGTACGGGGATTTTGTACGGTCCGCGTAACCCGAAATACGGTACGGACTGAGTTAACGGTTCAACCGGGTAGAAGGCTCTGCTGGCCCTCGGGTCAGCACAGCTTTCGCGGTGGGCTTCTCACGTTTTGTTATCAGTTCACCAGAATGTCTTTCGGCTTGATCACATGCGTACTTTTCACCAGGAAGTCCGTTGTACGGTTGCCGGTTAAGTCGATTGCGACGAAGTAGCGGTTGCTGTGTGGGTTAAAGCTCACGATGGTCTCCCCGACCTTGCCGGTAAATTGTTTGACGGAGGTGAGGCGCTTATTCGCTTCTTTCTCGATTGCACGCAGGTCAATCAGGTCGGCGCCACTGTTGAAGTTCGTCAGTAACCGGGCGTTGGCAACACCTGAGTCGCGGGCGCTGTGGAAGACAACACGCGGTTTTATCGCAGTGGGTGTCACAGGCCGCGCACCACGTGCAGGCAGCTCGTGTTTGTACAACGGGGTGATGTCTGTGGGCTTGACCCGCCCATGGGTCTTGATCAATAGGTCCGCTCTACCATTGCCGTTCAGGTCGATGGCCACCGAACCCATGCCGCTTCTTTCATCGTAGGTGAGCAGCGCCTCACCGGCTTTGCCGCTCCAGGCATTGACGACCGACACGGAAGACAGGCCGGCACTCCTCAACGCACCCGTTACATCGATCTTGTCGGTGCCGCTGGTGAAATCCATGATTTCATCCGGGTTTTGCGGCGTGGAGTCACTGGCGTGGTGGTACACAAAACTGTCGGCGCCCCTGCCACCGCGTAAACGATCAGCGCTGGCCCCGCCAGTAAGCCGGTTATCTTCATCGTTACCGATCAGCGCATCAGCACCTGAACCGCCAATGGCGTTTTCGATAGTGCAACCCCGGGCGATCGAGACGTTACCTTGCCCGTTACCCACGTCGGAGAACGACCCCGCCCTGAGGTTGATAACCTGGTTGGTGTGGTAACCCGAGGCGTCAAGCGTGTCGTTACCGGCACCGTCCCATATGCAAAAAGCAGCGCTATCGCGGTTGCTGTTCAGTGAGTAGTAATCCCGCCCGGTATTGGAGTTAAACCCGTAAATGTTGTTTTCCCGGCGGGTTTTATAATTGGCACCGTACTTGTGTTGGATCGCACTGATGTCATCCATCATGGGGGCCATCAGGTCATATCTGACACGTTTGCCACTGGTTTGAGCGTCGTAATAGCTCATGATGGTATGGGCCTTGGAGTCTTGGGCATAGATTCGTTTCGTATCGTCTGGCTTACCGTCGTAGTCACCCGGGTGCCTCAGGCCGAGGGCGTGTCCAACTTCATGGGTTATGTGGGGCCGTGCCACATAATTTTGGTTGTAGCGGGTATCCCCGCCTTGGCTGCCCATGAAGCGGCTGTAAGGGAAGGCGCCGTCGGCAACGCTGACGGCGTCGGATATTTTGAAGGTCAACTGCCCTTCCGCCGAGCCGCCGTTTTCAGTGAACGTTAGATTGGCCACGTCGCCCCAGGACTCGATGGAGCGCCGGGCTTCCTGTTTTTGATGTGCGTTGAATCCAATACCCTGCTCGTATTTGAAGTAATAGCTAATCTCGGTTTTATTGTTTTGGTTCAAGTCCTGCCATGTGGTTGTCTTCCGTGTGAGCTGCTCAATGGCCTGTTGCTTATCAAAGGACAGCCTGTTGGCTTTGCCCAGGTGCGGGTCGTCCGCGCGCAGGGTTGCGTCGTACTGGCTGCCATTGGTGTTCCCTGCGCTCGCAGCCGAGCTATCCCATTGACGACCGGCCTGAACAGTTTGTCGGGCGTGCGGGCGCACGAAACGGTGCTGGGTTGAAGGTTGGACAAACGGCCGGGAATCGGAAAGGCGAGAGGAACGCTCGGCCGGTTGGGCAGCAAGCGAATTGAGCGGATAGGAAAGTTTTCCAGGGTGTATTTTCAAAGTAATAACTCTTGCCGGATAGTTGTGTTTTCCCTTCTCGGTGACGCCCGCAGTTTCCATTTGCGTTGGATGAAGTTATCAACGGCGATTTGGATTTCCAATGTTCAGATATGTGTCTAAGTAAGTGTCTGTGCTGATCTTGAAAAGATGTTATGTGCAGTGTGTTTTCATTTCGAAATGTTAACTAGGGTTTTTATTCCAGCGATTGCTGGCTGAACAACAAACAGTATTTTTTTGCGTGGGCTGTATCGGATTTACCCAAGAAAGTTGAGCCTGAATCCTTGCTTCTAAAATGCTGTGTCTGATCGTGTACGTGAACTATTCCTTCACGAGGTTCAGACTTTATCCGGCCTCCTACCCTGATGTGCACAAGCCTGCCGAAGCGGCCCCGCTGCCGAACTGAACAGCGACGTTGTAACGGGCACCGGGCAAGCTGCCGCCGCGCTTCGCGGCGGATGCGGCTCACCCGAATACCTGCCATCACAGGCGCCGCTGTTTGCGGTGCTGCTGGATCAGCTCAGCGCGTGTCGCGGCGCCTCTTGAGGCGTGGCTATTGCCCACTTGGCCGATGATTGAACCGTAGTGCAGCGCGATGATTTCGCCGCTGTCGGCGGATATCAGCGGAGAACCGGACGTGCCCGGTATTTTGTAGGCGTCATGATAGAAGGTGCTTTGGGGACCGCTGTCGGTGCTGAGCCCCAACAGGGTGGTGGGCTTGCCGTCGGCGTTCAGGAAAGAAATACCCTGACCTTGTTGGCCGTGGTTGGGCATAAAGATTTTTTGTCCGGCTTGGGCCTGTGGGTTATCGGCCAGTTTGAGCGGCGGGAACTGCTTGGCCAGCGTGCTGATCTGCGCCTGGGGCAAGTCGACCCGCAATTCGGCGTAATCCAGGTGCGCGTCGCTGTTGATCGCGCGGCTGTCCAGCGGCACCTTGCGTTCAACGCGCATGCGGCCGCTTGGATCTTCGGTGTACCCCAGCCACAGTTCCAGCTTGCTGCCTTTGGCGAGTGCGTCATGCACGTGTTTGTTGGTCAATACGCTGGCGCCTGAGTCGATCAGCGAGCCGGTGCCCAACGTCGTGTAGTGAACCCGCTCGTAGCCCCATGAGTCGCGCACCACGGTCACCTCGCGGATGCTGCCCACCGCCTTGGCAGAGGCATACATGGGGGAGTTCTTGAGCGACTCACTGGACCAGTTCTGCAGGGAAAACGGTGCGCGCTGCGGGGCGTTGATTTTGACTGCGGGCCAAGAGACCGTGGGCAATGATGAGGTGGCTGGCGGTGCGGGTGGCAGCAGCCGGTGGGCCGTTGAACCATTGACGATCACATCGCTGGCCTTGATTGCACGGCTGCTCCTGATGAACAGGTCGGCGTTGCCGTTGCCGTTCAAGTCGATGGCCAGGCTGCTTTCCCGGGTGCTGGGGTTGTAGCCCAACACCGCTTCGCCCGCCCGGCCGCTAAACCGTGCCACAAAGCGCAGACTCTCCACACGCGCCTCACGCAATGCCCCGGATACATCGATTTTGTCCTGCCCACTGCTGAAGTCACTGAACAGGTCGGAGCGATCCCGGGTCGAGTCGCTGGCCTTGTCGTAGATAAACGTATCGGCCCCGGCCCCGCCGGTCAGCACGTCAGCGCCTGCGCCACCTTTGAGGCGATTGTTCGCAGCGTTACCCGTCAGCAGGTCATCCCCCGAGCCGCCGATCGCATTTTCGATGGTTACGCCATTGGCAATGGAGACGTTGCCTCGCATGCCGCCGACATCAGAAAAGTGTTGGGCCTTGAGGTTGATGCGCTGGTTTTGGTGGAAACCGGAGAAGTCCAGGGTGTCATGACCGCCGCCGTCCCATATGCAGAATACGGGGGCATCCGTTGAAGATCGCAGGCTGAACGCTTGGCGCCCGGCGTTGGCGTTGAAGCCGTAGGTGGTGTCGGTGTTGCGGGTGGTGTAATTGGCGCCATACAGTTTTTGCACGGCGGTGATGTCGTCCATCATTGGGGTGCAGGGGTAGTACGTGCGCTGTTGCTTGGCGAAGTCATGGCCGAGATTGCCTTCCCACCAGTAGCTCATGATGCTGTAGGCCCGGGTGTCTTCGGCATACCCTGCATCGGTGGCGTAGCTGGCACCGGCGCCATTGTAATGACCGGGATGCAGCAGGCCCAGGGTATGCCCGATTTCATGGTTCATGAGCCATTGCTCGAAATGGTCTTGGCTCAGTGCTCTTTCCTTGCCATCGGAAGCGATCCAGACCTGCGTGCCGTCCCTGTAGATGCCTGGGTAGGAGCCTGCTCCGGCAAACCGGAGGTGGGGGTCGTTGCCTAATAACATCTTCCCTTCGGCGTAGGGGGCGTTTTGCCTGAAGGTGACATTGGCCACATCTGACCAGAGCTGCATTGCGCGCCTTGCGTCACTTTTCTGGCCGGCGGTAAATTCATTGGCGCCCTTGGGCGAATTGAACGTTGCGATGGACGGGGTGAAAAACTGGTAGGAAATGTGCGTAGTGCCGTCACGGTTTATGTTCTTCCAGCGGTAGCCCAATCGGGTGATTTGTTCTGCGGCCTGATCGGTATTGTAGGATTTTTTTGGGTTGCTCAGGCTTGTAGGCGTGCTGGCCGCTTGGCTGTTCGGCGCGGCGGCCTGGGCATTCGAAAAAGCAGGCGTGATAGGGGACGGGTTGGTTCTGAGCATGGATTTTTACCTTCTGTCAGTCGTTAACGCTATCGACGAAGTCAGGCACTGCTTCAGGCGCGAACGCTCAAGCAGCGCCTTCACTTGAACGGTTATCGGGGGGTAATAAGGCCGGTAATATCGTGAGGCCTGATCAACCGGGTGCTCTTGACCAAAAAGTCCGTCTGGCCATTTCCGGTCAGGTCAATGGCCACAAAATAGCGCTGGCTGTACGGGTTGAACCTCACTACGGTGTCGCCCGCGCGCCCTGTGTAGGCGCGCACCAGTCGCTGCTGAGTAAGGGTTGCTTTGCTCAAGCCCGTGAGGTCGATCTTGTCTCTGCCACTGACAAAGTCGGTGATCAGGTCGGCGCTGGCCACAGTCGAGTCGCTCGCCTTGTCGTAGACAAAAACGTCAGCGCCGCCGCCGCCTCTCAGGGTGTCAGCGCCGCCACCGCCCGTTAGCCGGTTGTTCGCGTTGTTGCCGATTAACGTGTCGTTATGGGTGCCACCAATGGCATTTTCCAGGGTCACGCCTTTGGCGATGGAGACATTGCCTTTCATTCCGCCAACATCAGAGAACGCTTCGGCGTTCAAGTTGAGGGTTTGCTGCTTGTCAAAGCCGGAACAGTCCAGCGTATCGATGCCGCCGCCGTCCCATATGCAAAAGACTGGCGCGTCGCGTGATGACGTGAGGCTGTAATAGTCGCGATCGGTATTGGAGTTGAAGCCGTAAACGGTGTTGCCGCTACGGGTCTTGTGGTTCGAGCCGTAGAGCGCCTGCACAGCTGCAATGCCATGCAGCATCGGCGCCGTCGGGTAGTGGGTCCATTCACCGTTTTTCGAGAAGTTTTGACCGCTGCGGATCTCGGGGTTGTAACTCATCAGGCTGTAGGCTTGAGTGTCCTGCAGATAATGGCGCGCGGCGGGTTGTTGGCTGTAGTCCCCTGGGTGATCCAGGCCCAGCGTATGACCAATTTCATGTGCCATGACCTGCCGGTCGTAGCGGTCCGTGCTGGGTTGCGCATGCCCTTTGTCCAGCCATGCCTCGCCACCTTTTTTGACGTCCCGGGGATAGGGCAGGGACGCATAGGACTCGCCGTCACCTGCGTAAAGCCCCAGGGTCAGTCGGCCTTCGGTACTGGCGCTGTTTTCCGAAAAGGTGATACGGGCGACGTCGGCCCAGGCTTGCATGGACATACGCGCCAGTTTCTTTTGATGCTCACTTAATTCACTGGCGCCCTTGGGGACATGGCTGACCGCGTGCGGGTTGTCGGGAGTGAAAAACTCATAGGCAATATCCACTACGCCGTCGCGGTTGCGGTCTTGCCATTTAAACCCTCGTTCATGACTGGTACGCAGCAGTTGCCGGGCAGCTTGATCAGTGGTGTAGGACGCCAATGCGGGGGCCTTTACGACATCAGGGGGTTGATTGGCGTATATGACTGGACGTACCGGGTAAGACGATTGACTAACTGGCAACATCTACTTGAATCCTTTTTATAGGCACAGTGAAGCGTGAACGTTAAGGCTCATGGGTGAATGGGGTTCTTCAGGCGTTAATGTCTTTAACGCAGGGGTTTACCTGGCCCGTGAAAACGCGTTGGCCCGAGCGTTGGGGCGTTTAGGTACACCGATGACGTCTTCAGGTTTTATGCGTTGAGTGCTCTTGATCAGAAAGTCTGTTCGGCGATTACCCGTCAAGTCCACGCCCACGAAGTAGCGACCGCTGTACGCGTTAAACTTCACGAGGGTGTCACCAATGCGGCCGGTGTAGCGCTCGACCAGTTGAAGGTGGACGCCGGTGTTGTTAATCAAACCGGTGAGATCAATCTTGTCTTGGCCACTGACAAAATCCTGGAGCAGATCCGCATTGTGATAGGTCGAGTCGCTGGCCTTTTCGTAAGTGTATGTACTCGAACGATGGTGCCTGGGGGGCGTCAATGTGGCGCGATTACTCGGCGTGTCCGCCTGAGTATCAAGGGTTACGGCACCTGCGGACTGAACAATATCCCCTGGTTTGACTTGCCCGTGGGTTCGGATCAACAGGTCGGCTTTGCCGTCGCCCGTCAGGTCGATCGCCACGCTACCTTTGTTGCCGCTGGCGTCATGGATGAGTACCGCATCCCCCGCTTTGCCGGTCATTTCGCTGACAAAGGCCAGGCTGGCGACATTGGCGTGCTTCATGGCCCTGGACACATCGATTTTGTCGGTGCCGCTGATGAAGTCCATGAGCACATCCGGGTTATCCGGCGTGGAGTCACTGGCCCTGTTGTAAACGAAGGTGTCTGCGCCGCCGCCACCCCGCAGCCGGTCACCGCCTGCGCCGCCGGTGAGCCGATTGTCAGCCTCGTTACCGATCAGAGCGTCGTTGCCTGAACCGCCGATGGCATTTTCCAGGGTGACACCCCGGGCGATGGACACGTTGCCCTTGAGCCCGCCGACATCCGAGAACGAGCCGGCCTTGAGGTTGATGGTCTGGTTGGAACCGTAGCCAGAGACGTCCAGAGTGTCGATGCCGCCGCCGTCCCATACGCAGAACACCGCATTATCGCGGTTGGAGTTGAGGGTGTAGTAGTCCCGCTGGCTGTTGGAATTGAACCCGTAGGTGGTGTTCTCCTGGCGGATTTGACGATTGACGCCATACAGTTTTTGAATAGCGGAAATGTCATCCATCATCGGCGCCACAGGGGTGTTGCCGCCGTGGGTTTTGCCACTTTTATCCGCCCAGAAATAGCTCATGACGGTGTGGGCTTTCGAATCCTGTGCGTGGTTCCACTGGCTTGTGTGCAGGCTGCCATTGTAATTGCCGCCATGTGACAGGCCGAGGGCGTGACCTGTTTCATGCAGCAAGGTTTGACGCGTGACCCGGTTGGGGTTGTACCAGGTCGAGCCTCCATAGGGGTGGTTGCTGGGGTAATAGCCGCTGGCAACCGACTCGGTGTTCGATATGCCAAACGACATTTTCCCCTCTCTGCGAGGCCCGTTTTCTTCGAAGGCGAGATTGGACACGTCGCTCCACGCCTGCATGGCAAGCCGCGCCTGTGCTTTTTGCCGTTCATCGAACTGTCCGAAACCTGTGTTGAACGAGTAGGCAACAGAGGTTCTGCCGTCTCCATTCAGGTCATCCCACTTGGCGCCTTCCCGCGTGAGGTTGTCGCTTGCCTGGCGCGCATCGAAAGAGCGTTTATTCAAGCTGGCCACATAGGGGTCATCGGGCCGCAATGTTGGGTCTTTTCCGTCCCAGTTACGCGTGGTGAGGGGCTCGGATGGCGTGGGGGCGGTGGTAGTGATTGGATTAATGGGTGGGCGTGTAGGTGGCTGAATAACCGGACGTACGAAGGGAGGCTGAATAATCGGATGTATAAAAATACGCACGAACGGATGCTGTAAGAACGGTTGCAGAAACGGACGAAAGATCGAGTAGTTGAACGTCTGCTGAGCAACGGGCTTTAGGATCGGCGGCAAGAAATGTTCAGTCGGGTTCGGCTGTTGGAATAAAGAAGCCCTGAAGTCGAGTCTCATAGGAGTAACCCATGGTTTTTGTTGTGGGATGGATTCCTTTTCTGTTTGGGAAGTGCATGTCCGTGTGCTGTAAGTACCTTCGCATCCTATAAATAAATAGCCAACGGGTTATTTGTTTCTCGAATGTATCGGTGGGTCGTTGCAACATGATTTGCAACAGCAGGGTTGTTTGTTTTTAGTTTAAGGCTTGCGTGTGGTGTGCACGATTTTTAACGTGCTATTCGAATAGTTGAAAGTACAGTTTTCAGTCGTGTTTATTTTGTTTCTTTTAGACATACAGGAACACTTACAGTCTGAAGGCTTTTGTTAAAGCCTTTATAAGCATGCGCGGGGGGGCAGGGTGTTCAAGCGTTGTTGTTGCCAGGATTTCCCACAGGCAGGTAAGGGGTTGTGGACTCAACATTGTTAAATGCCTGACCGCTTTTTATACGCGGAGCCGACACGCGGGTTCCGCGAGAAAATATCGATCATTAACCCGAACCTGGCGTACCTCACGTCTGAAGCTATGAACGGACTATTCACTGTTGAGGTTCAGCGCCATGTCACAGGCTCCTTTATTGCTGCGTCCCATCGGCTGCAGCCTTGTCGTTACCGTGTTGGCGACGCTCGTCGGCTGCGGGCTGTCATCGTCTCGAGAGGCCGCCAAGCCTGTCGCCGAAACGCCTCCATCTCCAAGCCCTGAGGGTGCGTTGGCCAAGCGCGCTGCGGCCCCTGTATTGATGGCCTCGCAAAAGGTCATGCACGAGTCGGTGGCGTTGGCCTATCGGGACGCGCCTCGAGAGCAGTACCAGAACCTGCCCGACAACCCGGTCTACAGCGTGGCAAGCAACCCGGTGTCGACCTTCAGTGCAGACGTCGACACCGGCAGTTACGCCAACGTGAGGCGTTTCCTCAACCAAGGCCGCCTGCCGCCTGACGGTGCTGTGCGGCTGGAGGAAATGGTCAACTACTTCCCCTACACCTATGCACTGCCCACCGACGGCTCACCTTTTGGCGTAACCACTGAAGTCGCCGCGACGCCGTGGAACCCGCACACCCGATTGTTGCGCATCGGCATCAAGGCGTCTGATCGCGCGGTGGCGGATCTGGCGCCGGCCAACCTGGTGTTTCTGGTGGATGTCTCCGGCTCCATGGACCGCCGCGAAGGGTTGCCACTGGTGAAAAGCACGCTGAAACTGCTGGTGGATCAGTTGCGTGATCAAGACCGTGTGTCGCTGGTGGTTTATGCCGGTGAATCCCGTGTGGTCCTCGAGCCGACCTCCGGCCGCGAAAAAACCACGATCCGCAACGCCATCGACCAACTTGCCGCAGGCGGCTCGACGGCGGGCGCATCCGGCATCGAACTGGCCTACCAGATGGCCCGCGCAGGTTTTATCGACAAGGGCATCAACCGCATCCTGCTGGCCACCGATGGTGACTTCAATGTGGGCATCAGCGACTTCGACAGCCTTAAGCAAATGGCCGTCGACCAACGCAAAAGTGGTATATCCCTGACCACTTTGGGCTTCGGTGTGGATAACTACAACGAGCACCTGATGGAGCAATTGGCTGACGCGGGCGATGGCAACTACGCCTACATCGACAACCTGCGTGAAGCGCGCAAGGTGCTGGTGGACCAACTCAGCTCGACCCTGGCGGTGGTGGCGCGGGATGTGAAACTGCAGGTGGAATTCAATCCGTCGCAGGTCAGTGAGTACCGGCTGCTCGGCTACGAAAACCGTGCCTTGAAGCGTGAGGATTTTAACAACGACAAGGTCGACGCCGGTGAGATCGGCGCAGGGCATACGCTGACCGCGTTGTACGAAATTGTGCCGAAGGGCGAGAAGGGTTGGTTGGAGCCCTTGCGTTACGCCACGGCCCCTGCGGTCGAAAACACCTCCGCTGAGCTGGCGATGTTGCGGGTGCGCTACACACCGGCGGCGGGCGGTGCCAGCCAGTTGATTGAGCGGCCCATCGGCAACCAAACCCGCCAGGCCAGCGACGATTTGCGCTTCGCCGCCGCTGTGGCGGCCTTCGCCCAACAGCTCAAGGGGGATAGCCGCTACACTGGCAGCATGCGTTTGCAGGACACCGCCGCACTGGCCCGCTCGGCGCGCGGGGATGACCCGTTCGGGCTGCGCAACGAGTTCGTGCAACTGGTGACATTGGCGCAGAGCCTCAAACACGGATCGTAGGCCCCGCGAAGCACCAAGGTGGGAGCTGGCTTGACCGGCTCCCACCATTGAACGGTTTTAACGTCTCCAAAGGAGTTCGCCACTTAACATGGTCGTTCCAGATGATTCACCCAGCGACGAATCGCTGCTGGCCCGTTACCGAGCCGGTGACACTGCCGCGTTCGAGGCCTTGTACGCGCGGCATCGCCAAGGCCTGTACCGGTTTCTTGTATCACTGAGCAACAAGGCCGAACTGGCTGAAGAGGTTTACCAGGAAACCTGGCTCAGCCTGATTCGTAGCAGCAGCCAGCCACAGGGGCGGGCGAGTTTTCGCACGTGGCTGTTTCAGATCGCCCGCAACCGCCTGATTGATCACTGGCGCAAGCACGGCATCCACAACCCTTTGCATGACAGCTACGACGAGCAACTGCACGCCCAGGCCGACGACAGCGCCGGCCCTGAGCAGCAATTGAGCCTGAGCCGCGACCAGGCGCGCCTCGACGCAGCAGTGCAAGACTTGCCCGAAGACCAGCGCGAAGTCTTCCTGCTGCGCCTGCACGGCGACCTCGAAGTGCCGCAAATCGCCGCGCTCACCGGCGCCCCGCTGGAAACCGTAAAAAGCCGCCTGCGTTACGCCCAGCAGAAACTGCGCCGCCTGCTGGCCGAGGAGATACCCGCATGACCGACTCCCGACACCCCGATGATGCCGACGACGTGTTGCTGCAACACTTTCGTCAACACACCACCGGCGAACCGCCTGCGTCCCTCGACGCCTTCATCCTCACCGCCGCCCGCCGCGAAGCCCCGGCGCCGCCGCCGCCGAGCCTGTGGCAACGCTGGCTGCACGCCTGCCAACGCCCGCGCTGGCAAATGGCATTTGCCACCGTCGCCGGTGTGGCCCTGATGATCGGCGTAGTGATGCGCTCGCCCGTGCCACACCAGGAAGTGGCCACAACAACGTTCTCCGCGCCCCAACCAGAAGCTGCACGCCTGGCGCCGCAAGCCTTCTCGGCACCCGCACCCGCACCCGCGCCTATGGCCCGCATGGCCGCCGCCCCGCCGGTTCAGGCTGAAGTCGCCAGCTCGATGGCGGATGCACCAGCAGTGAAACTGAGCAAACGCGCACCGGTGGCGTTGCCGTCGTTGGAGGAGGGCTTGCAGGAAATTGTGAACCTGCGCCTGGCCGGAGCAACCAAAGCGGCGGATGAGAAGTTGCTGGCGCTGCATGAACGCTTCCCCGAGGAAGACCTGCCGGCGCGGTTGGAGGCGTTGCAGAAGCGTTAAATCGCCGCCCACAAAAAAGCCCCAGGTCTTTCGGCCTGGGGCGTTTTTGTGTGTGTCTGGTGCCCCGGCGTCGTTTGAACTGGGCGGTAAGATGCCCGGTTTATAAGGGTTCTTGTGGTGGTGTCTCGGTTAGGCATACACAGGGGCATACACGCCCCCTCGTGCTGGGTGTGCATCTGGCATGAAATACGTCCGTATGCCCAGGTCTAGCACTGGTACCGGTCCTTGATCATCCTATCGAAATAAGTACCTTTCGAGCCGGCCCCCATTAGGCCCTGATGGATGTTAGGTGGGACGCGGCAGTAGTCGTAAGTACGCCCTTGCTTGAACGTGATTTTCATCCTGCCTGTAGCTGGGTCATAGCCGACAGCTGTGATCGCCGTCGAGTTGACACGAACCATATCCATAGCGCTTTCCCTACCCCTGATTGATAACGTTCTCTGTTCTGATACTAGTCGGTGTTTCGTTCGGCGGTGCCATTGCGTCCGTCCAAAAGGTGGGCGGTGCTGAAAAGCTGCTGGGGACCCTGAGGTTTTTCTTCCAGCACGGGGCATGAAACCCGCGGGATCGAGTTAGTGGGAGGTGCCGGAAGTTACTGAAATTTCAATCGTTGAAATTGAAAGGATCTTGAAGAAAAAGGGCCATCGTTACAGCTTCGGTAAAGGTGGCTGTATCTGTTGCTGATAGTGAACACCTGCATGGCGTCAACCATGGTGATGGGTGTCAACCACGTCAACCTGTCAACCAACTTAAAAAATCCATCCGCTAACACGAACGCGCGGGTTCTATGCCCCGTATCTATCCGAAATGCGCTGGGTCCCCAGCGGCTTTTCGATTCATAGGGCAAATGCACTGGTGAACAGCAGTTCACCCGGTTCACCTGTTCACTAAGCTGGGCACCTTTCCGCTGACACGATCACGCGGGTTTCCTACCCCGTACCTTCAAGAATGCGTCAGGGGCCCCACTATCGAACCAAAGCCAAGAGCATGATCGACCTCACATCGCTGGAGGAGCAATACTAATGGGGCTAGGGGGATGTCCTAATAAAACCGTGTTACGGGTGTTACGCATGTTACGGTTCTATATAAGTATATGATTTTAAATGATTTATTTGGTGTTACATAGCTGTGACTGGTTTGCCGATATACGTGTTACATGGCAAATAGGTGTTACATCAATGAATGCTCTGGAGGAGCGGTTTGTGATGATTAAGGCGGGAGTAATCGGCCTAGGGCTTTCGCTTATTAGGGCCGCTACCGGCCATGTCCGGGAATTCGTGGCAGGCATGAATGGCTTCGGTTGCAGATCCCTGCCCTGAGTAATGGCGAGCGTATCTGAGTCGCACCCAATCCGCCTCAGAACCACAGCTATCGCATGTCATGTCGCACATAACTGAGCATCTGCGACAGACTGACATGACACCGCAAAGCTTTACCTTGCTGTGCTAGCGAATCGTCGCCTAAATCTTAGGAATAAATCGACAAGTCAGCGTGAGCGACGAACAGCTCTAGGCCACCAGTGGCTGCCGACACGACCGCTAGCGTCTTTCTAAAAGCGATGCATAGAACTCCTAATTGCGAACGAAAACCGACTGCGGCGAAGGGTAGAAACTGCTGAGCTGGTAATCCATTTCAGTAGGTGGCCTTTCGAAATCACAAATCTGTTGCTTACCCAAGAAAATGGTGTATTTTCAAATTGCATGGGCGTATCGCCTATTTGCCGCAATCGAGACATAACATCCGCTGGTTAGCTCAGTAATGAGCGTTCAATGCGAAAGTATTGAACTGATGAGGAGAGGGCCCCGGCAGTCTCCGACCCCCGCGTCCCGCTGGAGTGCTTCACGGTGGGCCTACCATGAGAAAGATGGTGGTTTTCAGCGGATGGTTTCGATGAACGCAACATCTTTCTCTTTACCCTATGTTATGGGTTGGTATGGCTCACATTTATATCCAATGGATTGGCTATCGTGCTTGCAAACCCACTAAAAATCTCAAAAAACTCTGTTAGTAGTCGCGAAAACTTATGCAAACTCCTGCGCGTAACGGATGAGTTTCTTGCTTCTGTTATGACATTGAGTCAAGAGGATCGATATACCAAAAAAGAGCATGTTAAAAAAGCAGGTGGGATAAGTCGTCCTATTTACAATCCTCACAGATTCTTAAGAAAGCTCCAAAAAAGAATAAATATTGCAATTTTCTCAAATCACTACGTAATTCGTTGGCCGCACTTCATATACGGTTCAGTACCAAACCAGAAAAATAATGATGCGTATGATAGTAAGGATTATGTTTCTTGCGCAGGAAGGCACTGCGGTGCAAAAAGCCTTTTAAAAGTGGATGTGTCGAGTTTTTTTGATAATATTCATCAGGATATAGTTTTCTCTATATTTAGTAATTTTCTTAAGTATGATGAAGAAGTGTCTAGAATTCTTACCCATTTGTGTTGCCACAACTCACATCTTGTCCAGGGCGGCTTAACATCAAGTTACATCGCATCTTTGTGCTTGTATGATGTTGAAGGCGATGTTGTCGAGCGGCTCAATAGGAAGGGGTTTATATATACTAGGTTGGTAGACGATATAACTGTGTCGTCAAAATCGCTAAACACCGATTTTACGTATGCGCTCAAAATTATTAGCGATATGTTGACCGCTAAAGACCTACCTATAAACGAGAGTAAGACTAGAGTATTCAGGACCTCAACGGAACCATTAACCGTTCATGGATTGAGAGTTAGTTTCAATACTCCGCGACTTCCTGCTGATGAGGTGGGCAGGATTAGAGCAGCCGTTCGCAACTTAGAGTCCCTCGCAGACCAGCCAGGTTATCGAACTACCCACGGCTACAGGCATGATTATAATCGCTGCATGGGCAGGGTAAATAAGCTCCTTCGAGTCGGCCATAATCAACACAAACCGCTTCTTGCACGACTGAATTCTATTAAGCCTTTACCTTCAAGGCGCGATGTGAATCGGGCTAAAGATATGGTTGCACGCTTGGAAAAAGACTTTGATGCGAAAAGGCATACGCACTGGTACAAGTCTAGATTTCATCGGGTTATGGAACGGTTGATAGTTTTAAATCGTGTATATGACATAACATCCAAGCAGTTAAGGTCAAAGTTGAAAAGGTTGAGGCCGGAAAGTGAGGATATAATTGATAAGCATGTATAGGTTTGTAGTGTCATACAGTAGAAAGATGAGAGGTGCTTTTTTAGGTCAGCATCCATATTTTAAATACTTAATTATTTTGCTCGCTTCGATCGGAATGATAGGATTTTGTATTTTTTTGACGGTTTTCGTTACGATTTTTTTTGCTGGTCAGCTTTACTCATTACCACTTTGTTTTTCTAATAAGTGCTTTATAAGTCTGTATGAGAACTATAGCTCGGCCTTTGCAGTTGCTAAGTCGACACTGGATCTTATTGTCCTCATTGCAACGGTCGGTGCAATTTTTGTTGCGTTGCTCAGTTACTTGTCTACATTAAAGTCTTCATATTTCACAAATCACATATCTCATCTATCGCTATTTCAGAGTTTTTTTGTTGAGGAGGTCAGAAAGAGAGACTTGCTTTCAATATCTTCGTTTGATCCTCATAAAATATACAGCCTTATTTATTCTAACTCAAGACGTGGTGATATGTCTTTGTCTGAGACTTACTTTGAGTTTATCGGTCAGGTGAATAAGGTTATTTCTGACTCTAATTTTAACTCATATAAAGCTACAAAGGGTCCGTTTATTTACAAGGATCACCAAGCAGAAATGATCAGTACCTTAAAAGGGATTGGGTTTAACCTTCAGTTTATGCCAAAGAAAGATTTCTACGAAATTGAAAGCCAGGTGCTTTCGTTACTTGACTCAATTTCAAAGTCTTTCTGCGGAGGTGATGCCAGAACTAAGCTTGAGCCCCGTATGTACAGATAGGAATAGTGAAAGCAAATTTAACTTGATACTAAAGCCCTAATCTCCTGGCCGCAGCTGGGTATCTGCTTTTTGCCGGTCGCAGCACTTCATGAGAGGCAGCAATCGGCCAAAATCAGTCATCAGATCGACCCCACCAAAGTAGGGCCTGCTCAGTTAATTGGACGCCGCATACAGCTATTCCAAATATTGGTGATGATTAATGTGGAGGGAGGCCATAAATTTGTCCACCAATGATGGCATATTGATAAGGTTGACCAACCTCGTCATGCATACCGCTTTCGCCAGATTAGCTAACAAGGACGAACATGCCGATTTCACTGGAATACTACGACCATCCAACCCTCTGTCATGGCCAAGTCTGGACAATCACCGACGAAAATCTACTCGCAGAGCAGATAGCGCGTGTTGCTATGGGCCAGTCTAGACACGTCCAAAAAATCATAGCGGGAACGAATGTTGGGCCGCCGGCATCGAGGGCGAGTGCCGCTCAGGGCGCGATAGGCTTACTTACGGTTCCTGCTGGTGAAGACCCCTGGCATAGAGATGGCTGGATCTTCCAAGTGATATCGTGGATAGCTGCCCAAAAAGCCGATCCGAACGCACTTATCCGGCCGCCTCAAATGATTCACGCCTTGAAAGGATTCGATGGGCTCCGCCTTGAGTTGAGCGGGGGTGAAGTTGTTGCTGCAACTATATTTGAAGACAAGGCTACGGATGATGCGAGAAAAACTGTCCGTGATTTGGTGTGGCCAGAGTTTAGGTTGCTCGACCAAGGAGATAAGGAGAACATTTTAGTTGCTGAAGTCGTTGCGTTATTGGAAACCAATAGAAATGTTGATCCTGATCTCGCGATCGAAAACATAATATGGAAAAACATTAGACATTATCGCGTTAGCATAACGGTTGGTAAATATCACTCTACGAGCAAGGGGCGAGTTAAACTTTTTAAAGACTACGATAAAGTAATTGACGGTAAGGTGAGCAAGCGCGGCGGGGAAGTATTTTATATAGAGCATCTGCGCCCCTGGATGTCTTCGCTAGCTGAGAAATCGATTGCTCACGTTAACAATATGGTGGCTGCTCATGTTTGATAATGATACCGTAGAATTGATTAATAGTGCTCCAGAATTGGATGGCCTCGATCTTACTGAGTTACCAAAACAGCTAACTGAGGCTTACGCATCAATAGTTTCTGCTCGTATTTGCTTACGTGAAGGAGCGGAGCGGGCGGGATTGCCTGATGAGGTTACTGAAATAGTTAAACGAATGACGCGCCTTGCTTTTTCTCACGAGGCTATAGTTTCCGCTTCAGAAAATATGGAAAACCGAGTTGCTGCAGCCTTCGTTGCCGGCTCTGCTCATCATGTAATACTTCTTGCTCAAGAGTTAATTTCACGAAGTGTTAAATTTAGCACATTAAATGCGTATGGCGTATCTGCTGAGGTTTCTGCAACTTTGTTGTTTCTGATTGCAGAAGCAAGTTCTGACGCTGCCGAAGCAGCAAAAAATATTGTGGTTAGGGTTGAGGGGTCTATTGAGGCCACTTTGCTGAAAGCAATTTACCATTTGGCGAATGGAAATCTTCTGAAAATACTTGCTATGCGTGTGCCCAGCACAGAAGACTTTCTGAGCGCTGACAGTATGGGGCAAGCGGTAGAGTCGTTGTATTACATGCTATTGCATGGGGTCCGCGCGATGGCGGCATCATTGCTCGGAACTGAGGATGAATTTGATTTGATAGACCATGACTCGAAAGTGGTCTTCGATAAAGTAAAGGAATTATGTGTCGATGAAATTGATGGTTTAATTAGTTTTGGAAACCACCCAGTACATAATGTGTTTCCAGGGCCACTTCATTTGGCATCACTTTTAGCGATGGTCGCGGACCACCTTATTCCATCGGGGATTATAAATACAGAGCCACCAAAAGGAATTGACTCAACTAAATGGGATGTTATGAAGCAAGGCATAGCGTCAATTAGGCCATACTTATGGAAGAATCATCGAAAGGCTATATCCTCAGGTTATTTAGAAATAGGTGTTTCCTCGGTTATAAGCTTTCCAACTGGGGCAGGAAAGTCTACTCTATCCGAATTAAAAATTGCTACCGCCTTGCTGCGTAATGTAAAGGTGGTTTTTTTGGCACCGACGCTTTCATTGGTCGATCAAACAACTAGGGCTCTAGCTAATACTTTTCCAAACGCAGAGGTTCAGCGAGAAATTTTAGATGAGTTGTTATTTGATTTGGAGAATGACGCACTTCCGGCTATTTCTGTTATGACGCCTGAAAGATGTCTGGCAATGTTAAGCTTTGATCCGGACATATTCTCAAGTGTAGGGTTGTTGGTGTTTGATGAGTGCCATTTGTTGCACCCAAGGGACGCAGATCATAGTCGGCGGTCTATAGATTCTATGCTTTGCCTCCTAAATTTTACATCCGTAGCCCCTAGCGCCGATTTGCTTTTATTGTCGGCAATGATGAAAAACTCGATAGAGATAGCAGGTTGGGTCTCGGAACTAACTAAAAGACCTTGCTTGCCCTTGGAGTTGACATGGAAGCCTACTCGTCAAGTAAGAGGGTGTGTGGTTTATGCTGGTGATGAAATAGCCAAACTAAAAAAACGCCTAAAAGTCGTCAGGTCTGAGGTGACGAATATAAATGCGCCTGCCTCATTGAAGCGAGAGCTGTTCGTACAACCTTTCGGTTTTTTTTGCTTGAACCAAACTTGGCACTCAGCAAGTCGTAAAGATTACGCATTAATGCCAGTTCTTAGCGAATCCGTCCAGCTATCAACAGGCACCGTTACAGAGGGAAAAAAATGGTATTTAACGCCTAATGGAAATCAGGTGTCGGCTACGATTGCAACGTCAACGGCTAGGCAAAAAATAAAGACTTTAGTCTTCACGCAAACTATACCGCTTGCGAATAGCGCGTCAAAAAAGATCTCAGATGACCTTGAGTCTCCTGGATGTATTTTGACTGATGAAGAAGTTCGCCTTTTCAAGATGGTAGTCGATGAGTTTGGAGGCGAAGAGCATATTTATATAAAAGTTTCGGATGAAGGTAGGCTGGAGTCCTCTAGTGCTTGCCATCACGGGCTTTTACTAGCTATGGAGCGACATTTGCATGAGTCGCTTTTTAAGCGAGCAGATGGGCTGAATGTTTTAGTGGCGACATCAACTCTTGCGCAGGGAATGAACCTTCCCAGTGAAGTGGTCATTATTAGTGGCGATAGCAGATTTGACCAAGAAGCTGATGCTATGCAACGTTTGGAGGCTCATGAGCTTCTCAATGCAGCAGGGCGGGCCGGTAGAGCTGGCGATAGTTCCTATGGGTTTGTATTGGTGGTGCCGAGTAAAGTTGTTAACTTTGATAATAGCACTAGTCGTATTCATAATCACTGGATGGATTTAAGATCGATATTTTCTCAAAGCGATCAATGCTTGACTATTGATGACCCTCTCACCGCAATTCTCGACCAGATACATAGTGAGGTGTTACCTCTCTCTGGTGTGGCGAGCTATTTTTTGAGCAGGTTACCGGTTGATTCTGACGAAGATCAAGAGGAGCGAAATATATCAGCTCGTGCGACTATTGAACGTTCTTTCTCGGCCTTCCGGGCTAGGAAAAAAGGCGATCAACAATGGATATCATCAAGGATAGAATCGGCAATATTGTCTAGGAACTTGAATCTAGATACCTCTCAAGTTCCCACTTGGGCTGATCGATTGGCAGCAGCATCAGGTATATCGGCAGGGATAATTCGAGAGCTTGGTGAGCCGCTTTCTAAAAATGTCAATCATTGGGCAACTACCGAAGCTTGGTATCAATGGCTTCGCGATTGGCTAAAACTCCGACCTACACTACTTCTAACTCTTATTAGAAAGGAGACTTTGGAAGGTTTTTTAGGAGGCGACTATAAGGCGCTGAAAGATGATGCCTCAAAAGGGAGATATGCTGCTGAAATAATATTTCCATTACTAGAACTCTGGATGGCAGGTAATACGTTAGCTAGCATTGAGGTCTCGACCGGTACTCCAATCAAAAAAGTCGGAAAATGCGAGTTTGTTAGGGAGTTTGTTTTGAGGATAATTCCTGAGCTTTCTTATATATTTGGCCTTCCTAATCAGATTTTTAGGGCGATTACCGTTGATAGAGCTGAAGGACTTGAATCACCTGTCGGCCTAAATTGTTTGGCCTTGTGTGTTAAGGAAGGGTTTGATAGCGTTGAGAAAGTGGCCCTGCGCGAAATAAGTAAGAAGCGCTTAGGTAGAAGGGAGTTGCATCGGAAGTATCAGAGTATTGAAGCCTATGCAGGCGTGCTTAAAGATGGTGAAAGCTTCGGTGACGTAGTGGATCGTATCACTCAAGCCTTGGCCATGGTGGATCTTTAACATTCATATGTCTGCATTTCCTCTCCTAGCTGGATATCCAAGCCAGCTTCTGGCTGACTGATGCCGGTGACGAATGGCAGCTATTGGTGGATTCTGTTGGAAAAGTAGGTTTGTCCAAAACGCTCGGATACTGACAGGTAAAAACACCTATTTTGCGTGCTGCTACGTGAAATCCGAGTCGTGAATCTTCTGCCCAAAACACAGATTTCAATCTCGGACGCGAACTTTTCTGCCGTGGAAACCGAAGCCGACTTTTTCAACCGAATCGGCCGAAAGCAGTCATAAGCCCACAGCCGCCACAGATCAGAAGCCAAAAAATCTGAAGCCTTGCTTGTAATGGGAGGATCTGCGAAGCGAAGGCTGCTTAAGCCTCCGCTTCTTCATCAACTGCTCTTTCTTTTGAGCTGGAGGTCAATGAAATCCAGCTCCGCCTTGATTGCGTCAATCGTGAGCGTCTCGACTTTACTGGCTTTGTTTGCTCTTGAATTGAGCTTTGTCGTATTGGCCATGGTGAGAATGATCCCGTTCAAATGGAGCTTTCGGGCCTTTAGATAATCAGGCGTTTGTACGCTGTTCTGTGGTGGTTTGTTCATGTCTGGACCGCTAGTAGGCCCGAAGCAACCAGTCCTCGCCGGTTGCTACGGGAAGGTTTAGGCTAGGCCGCCAATAGATCAATCAGGCTGTGTTGGTGCGAGCGAGCCGCGAGTTCTCGCCAGGTCCAGCTTCCAAAGTGCTCGCCCAGTTCAGGGATATCCAGCTTCATCAGTGCAACCGGGTCACGACTAATCAGGTTGCGTGCGGCCCACAGCTTGCCGCCGGTCTCCAGCAGTGTTTTGGCGGCCTCATTCCACTGTTCTTCCAGCACAGTTTTCGCCAGATGCGCCGCTTTATTCTCGATCTCGGTGCGTTCCTTTTGTGCCTCTGTGATATGCAGATCAATCGTCACCAGCTCCTGCTCCAGTGCGGTGATGAGCAGTTGTTGGCGGCGGTGATGCTCAGCCGCAGCCGTGAGGTTTTTTGCTGCCTTTTGAGCTTCTGCGTTAGCCGCTTTTTCGCCCTCTACATCGCCCCAGGCGACAGCCTGTGCATAAGCGGTGGCCGCGTCCGTTTCAGCTTGTCGAGCCTTTGCCATGTCTTCCTGATCACTCTGGCGGACCTGCTGCAACCGGGTCTCGATGCTGCTGCGCTTTTCGTTGAGCTCCATCTCGTCGGCTTTCCTGTTCGCCATATCGCTGAGATATCCCGCAGCCAAGCTCTCACGGTTTGCCAATCTCTCAAGGCGATGAATCTTTTGATTCAGGTTGCTGATCTCCAGATTTCGCGAGTCGATGCGTCTTTTGTGATCGTTGATTTCATCCTGCACGGCTCGTTGACGGCCCTGCTGGATAACCTCCGGGCTTTCCAGCGCCTCTTCGAAGGGAGCCAGGTCACCCTGAATGCTCTCCACTTCGAGGGTCAGTTGGTCGCGGCGGTCTTTCAATTCTTGGATAGTGTTCATCTGTATTGTCTCTGGGTACTGCGGTTAATAGGGATGGTTGTCGAATGGCTGGCAAGGCCGGTAATGAGCCGGCGCTACCTCGATCAGCAGGCTCGCCGTCAGGCGGCCTTGGCCTCGCCTTCGTCCGTTCCTGGAACTGTCTTCACCACGTAGCAGCGCTGGGGCCCTAACCCTGGCAGACGGATCAAGCTGTAGGCCTTGCCGTCACTACCCGGCTCAAGCACGCCGCGTTGCAGCAACTCCTTGTTCACCGCACTGATGTTCATGCCTTTGAAGATCTCGGTCCTCCAGGCTTCAGGCAGTACGTAATAGGTGTTGGTGGTGTGCAGAGCGTCGCCCATGCCGTGTTCCAGCGTCCTGCGGAAGCCCAACCGGTCAATCGTGCGCGGCCCGTGCTCATCGATCTTGGCGGCGGCAGAATCCCAACGTGTGAAGCGGCTTTCTCCAAATCGCTCGATGACTTGGCGTAGCCGGGCCAAGATCGCATCACCCTCGAAGTTACCGGCGCCGCCACGTTCGGCTAGCCACGCATGCAGACACACCCGAGCGGCGGTCGTGGCTGTGCCATCCGGCCAGCCGGTAACACCAAAGGCGGTAGCCAACTCTCCGGCGGCGGCTGCGAGGCCGAAGCGAAGGGCGGCACGCTGCGCCTGACCACTGGCCGAGGCTGGTAGGTTTTGGGTGATGAACTGTTCCACCGTGCGGCGCACGATCACTGTCCACCTGAGCATTGCCCCTGGCGCACACAATGCGTGCAGGAAGCGGTGAGGGGCGTGCCGTAATATTTGGCTACTCGGGCCTTGAGCGCTTCAGAAAGGGCGGCAGCGTCCTCAAAACCATTCAGCACATCGAACGTGCCGAGGCCCTTGCTGGCATCCGCCATGTGCTGTGCCAACGTCTTCTCGCCCTGCAAGTGTGGTGTCTGCTAAGGGGCGGCGTTTGATTTCAATGTGCTTCACTTCCTGTATGCCTCCAGTTATAGGAAGCTCAAGGCATACACGGCGGGAAGTTACAGGGGTAGGCAGGGATGAATAGCCAGAAACAAGAAAGCCCGCACAGGGCGGGCTTCTTGGGGTGTTTCGTAGACTGTCTGAGACAGCCCGAGACTGCTATATGGTGCACCCGGCGGGATTCGAACCCACGACCCCTGCCTTCGGAGGGCAGTACTCTATCCAGCTGAGCTACGAGTGCAACGCGGGCGCCATCATACCCATCTGATGGGGGGGCGTCCAGTTGCTAGAGGTTCCCAAAGCAATCGTGGGCAGTGTCACACCTAGATGGGGGTGGTTGATGTCCTCCTACGGTATCGGGCATAGCCAGCTGACTGCAAGCTTGTTCCGGCTTGTCCATCTCAGGAGGGTTGCTTTAGGAGGGCATCCGGCTCGACCTCAAGGGCTGAGGCAAGCCTCCAAATGTTGAAAATAGTGACGTTCTTTTCCGAGCGTTCCAGCATCCCAATGTAGGTGCGGTGAACTCCGGCGCGCTCAGCCAGTGCCTCCTGAGAAAGGCCAAGCTCTGAGCGCCTGCGTCGAACGTTTGCTGCAAACACAGCAACGAGTGGGCAGTCTTGAGGTTTGATAGTCATGCTTGCAAATGTGATTGCCTGCATACTATGGTTCGACAGACTATGATTAGCATTTCGCTAGTCGGGGCACTTCGCCCGACAAGGAGCGTCTCAGATTGTCCCTTCTTGCAGGATTGCCTTTGCCACACTGTCGGCGCAGGTGCTCAACTTCGAGCAGGCGGTCTCAACTGGTGAAATCAGGATTTTACGAGCAATGCTGTCATGCTCAATGGATTGTAGGGGTCGTTGCGGTTTGATTGGACGGATTGATGAAGTAACTATACATAACTGGGGGGCGTATGTTTTTCTTGAAGATGCTTTTGTGGGGGATGGGTGCCGTTGGCGTTTTGACTATGCTCATTGCATCCATTGTCGGGGCAATGAAAGCTAAGAGTGAGGATGGTACGTCTTCATTTTGGATGATGATATTCATGATAGTGGTCGTCTGCCCCGGCTATCTCTATATCATGCCAGAGGATGAGGACGTGGTTACACCCAAGGTCTATGCTGCTCCTAAGGTAGAAATTGATCCTGTATTAGAAGCCCGCCGAGAAAGAGCCAGGGAAATTGATCGGGAGAACAAGCGCATGGAAGAGTATGCAGAAAGTGAGCACAAGAAACTTACGGCAAGGTCTACTAAGGTTGCAGTGAACCCTTCCTCTGTTAATGGTATGGCTGAGTACCGGTACTATCTGAAGAGCGGAAAGATTGTTTCTTGCTTGCGTGGTTTTGATGGCGAGGTCTTGGCGTTCAACTGTACTAAGTACAGCTTTGACTGATGGTGGTTTAGCTATGCCCATGGCGTCAGTGTGGGCTTAAGGAGCTCCCGGAAAGCTAAGCCGTTCAGAGCAGCGGCTTAGCTATGGTTATCAATTGAACTCCTGCGGGATGAGGCATACGAAACGGCTTCGTCCAGCCTTCTACATGCGCAAACATACATCTAGCTACCCCCAATACCAAAGCTCAAGCGTCGCGCCAGCGGCCCTCAAAGAGCCTTCGAGGGGCTCTAGCCTGTCCTATAGTCGAGCTAAGAGGTCAGCCAGGTTCTCATAGACTCATAGAGTTCTCGCCCGGCCTTGGTCGCTGAGCGGCTTGCATAGTCCGGATTGGATTGCAGGCAGTGGGCGGTAAAGTCGAACTCCTTCGAGCTGTACAGAGCCCAGCCCCCCGGGGTTTTAAGCTCATTCACGACAATGGCTTTGTTGCTCCCACGCTCCCGATAGCCTTTTACCGGCTTGGCTGACTTCAAATTTTGCTTCGGGGCTAGCAACTCTTGAATTGTTTCGAGAGTCAGACCAAGCGGGAATCGACCTACACCGTGTATGTGGAAACTGTGGTTCTCTTTGCTTTCACTGTTAGCAAACTCCACGACAAAAGCGAGGTCCTTCACCCCAAGGGACTTGATGAGGGTTGAAAGGTTGTCTGTCGGACCCTTCTTGGCTGACAAGGCAGCGTCCGCGACCTCGTGGCCGAGTCGGAATGTAAACGCTTGAGCGTCAGGTAACAGCATGAATCCAAGGAAGCTGAACGCTCGTTTTGTGTCTGCGGACAACCTTCTTTTCCAATCCGGAAGGGATATGCAAGAAGCATAGTTTTGAGCCAGTTTTAGAAGGTGATCGTTGTTAGCTTGTAGCTTATCTATGTGCTCTAAATCTTTGTTCTCTGCTTGTAATTTCCCTAATACTGCTAGGTTCCTAACGTAGGACGTATAGAAAGTAGCCAAGACCCCCGCACTGGCTGGCGTGCAGCGTTGTTTCGCTGCTATCTGTTGGGGCGCGGATTTTGGAAAAGGTCCGCTCAGTCTTGAGAGGGTGGTTAGCGGCGAGCCAGCCCGGTCTGTATCAGATGGCCCGATACAGTTGGGCTTCGGAGGCGTCACCGTGTAGTTAACCAACGGCTGCTTGTCTGTCATCGGCTGGCTCGATTCACCCTTACGGAGGGCTGATTTTCATTTTTGATATGCCCTGGATGGCGCCAGGGTGTTCGATACTTCTACTGTTTTCTAAGGGTTTGACGATTGACCGGTCATCATCCGGGCAAGATTGAATCAAAGCCTTCACAGACGACATCATCGTCGTCCTGCTGCTGTAGCTGCGCTATGCGCCTGCTGTCGAGCCATCGCATTGTTTCTAGCTCATCCTCGACACCCTCAAGGTTCCCGTCGCGCTCGGCCTCTTCTAGGCGCTGCTGTGCCCGCATTTCTGCAACATCACGTTCAGTCATGATGTGAATCTTTAACTCCGGAAGCTCTTCAAAGTCGAGTGCTTGATTCAGCTTCTCTAGAGGGAGAGACCGACGAGTAACATCCTGCGTCAGCTTGAGTGCAGTGGATGCTGCTGCAAGGCTTCTGAAAGCAATAGGGTCAGCCGGATCAAGAATCTCAAGAGCGTTCGCTAGCTTGGTCCTGATCTGCTGGTTCAGCGCCAGCTCCTCAACCACCAGTGAAGCCGCTGTTTGTTGCACTGCGTCCAATGAGAATGCCGCTGTCAGCAGCTCCTCCCTGGCTTTCTCGATCAGCGCCTGAGTTCCGGCGCCAACAACGGCATTGTGCTTTTTGAGCAGGCGCTGGGTGGTGCTGACACTGATACCCATCCGCTGTGCAATCGCTGAGACAGTCCATCCCGCCTCTCGCAGTATCACCGCTTGGGCAGCTTGATCCGGCGTCGATTGTTTACCAGCCATTTTCATTCCCCTTGCACGTTGACTGCGGACTTGCTGGCGCCAGCTCGTTTCACTGCGGAAACGGAAATTGCGTGTGGTTCAGCCGTCCCCTGAGTCTTGGCTGAGGTCTCTTTCAGTGTGCGTTTGATCCGGTAGACGGTGGCTACACCGCAGTCCGCGAGTTTGGCAATCTGATCAGCAGGCATAGTTGGATGCTTTTGCATCAGTGACTGCACTCCCGCCCATTTGGCAGCGTTCCTGCCTTTGCCTGTTGGCTTCCATTCAGGGTCAGCAGCACGCTTGTTTTCGAGACCTTGTTTGATGCGCTCCACACGCTTCTCCTGATCCAGGCGTGCCATGGTCGCCATCAGATCAATCAGCATGTTATTGATCACATCCATGATCTCCCCCGTGATTCCTTTCGCTCCTTTCGCTTCAATCAGCATGTGACTGGTGGGCAGATCAACCACAACCAAACGAAGCCCCTTGGCCTTGATAGTGGCCTTGAGACTGTCCCAGTCGGCCTGTGACAGGCGGCTGAGGCGGTCTACGGACTCGACCAATAGCACGTCTCCACTCCGGGCTATATCGAGCAAGGCGAGCAGTTCAGGGCGATTGAGCTTGGTTCCACTGATGTTCTCAGCGTAGATGCCAGCGATGCTCAAACCTTTTTCTGCAGCGAACAACTCTAGAGCGACTTTTGCACGGTTGGCATCCTGCTCCTTCGTTGACGCTCGGAGATAGAGGTGGGCATTCATGGCTGGCTATCCTTTACTCTTAAATTTGATAGATCAATGATAATTGAATCATATGGCTATCAGCAATAGATATTTGATAGCCGCTGGAGAGCCGCTATCGAACTACCGTTTACGTCTACTACTTTGATAGTGACAAGAGGGCTGTTTCGCGACGTTCATTCGGTTAGTAGGAAGCTTGCTATTCGTCCATAGAACGGCAGGCGGGTATCGAACTGCCGGTCAGCACCGGCAGAATCGACCAGAAGCTGTCTTCACTGGCGCGTCATGGGGGAGTGGAGAGATCGCTCTAGCCCCTTTCAGCCACCGTCTTGTCATACTCTTCCCAACTGGCAAATCCAATGGGCCGTTTCGGCTCTTCCGGGTGAACGCGCTTCTGTCGAACCAGCAGGACATTAATCTGGCTAACGTGCTGAATGAGCTTCACTGGTGAGCCATCAGGTCTAGTGCCGTAGAACCCGATGAGGGAGGGATTCCAATAGGTCAGTTCAGTGAACGAAAAAGTGATTTCGTTACCGAAGCTAACCAGCTGCCCTCCAACCTCGTACTCATCTTCAAGCTCTCTGTGAAAATCATTAACCCACTCTACAAGTCGCCAGTAAAATTCGCTGGCATGGTTTGGGTCGGTGAAGTCGATGATCGGTGGATGACTGTATTGGGTCATCAGGTCGTAAGGTGAAGTCATTCGGTATGTCCCTATATAGAAAATGGCTAGGCGCCATGAGTGTAGTCGAGCCGCAGTGAGTCAAGGAGCCTCTTCACTGTCTTCCCGGCAGAGTCGGTCCATACGGACGCTCGACGCAGATCAGCATTTCTTTGAGCTACAAAGTTATCTATCAATGTTTCACATATGCCTTCTTTCCGCCCGATGTAATGCAGTAATGCCCGCCCCGAGGCCCATAACAAAAATTTCCGCCGCCGCAGCTGCAGTCAGGTTCGGAGTAGCCCCCATTGGAGCTGGCTTTGGCCGAGCTGGTTGAGACTTTGGGAAGTTTTATGGCTTTCACCTGGGCGACCCGACTTGCCACAAAAGGGTCCATGCTCTTTACGTTGCGAATGATCCGGCACTCAAGCACGGTCAACATTGCAGCCCCAAATTTAGCATCGCTTTTACCCAACTTCTCAAAGGTATCAACGACGTAACTGCGCTGGTCCGCGTTGGTGTTGTACGCATACACATACTTGGTACGCATAGGCTCTTTGGCTGCCTGCTGAAGCATAGATGTGAACGCCGGGGCAATAGGGTGGCCCAAAGTCCGAAGTCGGCCAAAAACCTGCGTTGAGGAGCCTTCGTGGCCTACCAAATCCTCCGATAAGTCGGCCCACAACACCTCAGAGGTCAGCTTGGTGAGCGTTGCCAACTGCTGCGTATCCAGCGATGGGAAATAGTGCTTTTCAAGGTTCGGTGCCGAACAATACTGGGTGTAGAACTGTTCAAGATCTTGGCCTTGCTCCCATGGAGAAGCACCGTCGGCGAATACATAGGCTGCCGGAAAAATGACCACAGCCAGGAATACAAACACTCGAAACATAGTATGGTCCTTTTCTGCTACGTCTTTGATCGAAAGCTGTGCACGCGCAACATCCTGATCACTGCGCTAAGCCCCACTGATCACTCCGTTTGGTTCAATCCATGCTCTTCGCGGTGACGCTGAATATCCCTCTTGAGCATGCGACCGAGCCGCCTCTCAAAATCAGCGTACGTGATGCCTGAGAGATCAACCGGAACGGTCAGTCCTTCGAGTACGGCCTTCTTCTTGCGTAGGTTGAATCCATTTCCATATCTCGCAATCTGCCCTTCCTTTCCCCTTGAGTGTCCGGTGATGTCTGGAGCTACAAGGTATGCTTCTTCACCAGACTCGCGCGCCATGTCAACGAAGGTGTGACGGAAACTATGAAAGTTCTTCCGGTCGGTCCTACCTTCTGCGTCTCGTTCACGAATGCCGCATTTGTATAGATACCCGCTTGCTTTCGTGCTCGGGCTTGGGAAACGACAGAAAAAATGTGTCGCACGGCTTCCCCACCCTTTTTTGGAGTCGTAAGTCAGTCCGTCCGAGAAAAGTTTTTCACGACCTTCCTTCGCTGCTTGGAAGACAAAATCCAAGAAGCCCATGCGGATCAGTTCGCTGTGAATTGGTACGACTCGGCGGCTCGATTGATTTTTGAGCACCTTTGGTAATGGGCGATCACGCTCATCGTCCATCATGCTGATGACCCAGATACCTTCCTTCTCGCTCACATCCTCAGTGTCAAGCTGGCACAGTTCATTGAGTCTGCCGCCGGTATGCAGGCCCAAAAGAGGTAGCCAGAACTGATAGGGATAAACCCCGCGGCTTTTCTCCGGTTCTGCACCTGCGTAGAGATAGCCGGAAAAAATGGCTTGAAGGTCTGACTTCGAGAAGGCCTTCTGCACCGATTCTGCGCCCGGTGGGTTGTGGTCCAGTTTGGGTTTGTCCGGAAGCTCCGGTGATATGACTGTTAGCCCTTTTCTGTGGGCGAATGTATGGAGCACGCGCAGCCGGGTCATGAGCTTGTCGATGGTGGTTGAGCTGATGCGCCGGTCTTCAGGTCCTTGTGCCAAAATTGACTCTTTCGGAGAGTCTGGGGGCGGCAATTCACTGCCTCGGCTCGGACGGATGTCGCAGATGCTGAGATAAATTTGCTCGAAGTCGGTCAGCGTGAGCCGATTGATGGGCTTGTTGCCGCTAAGGATGTTCAACCGGCGAGCATGCCCTTGTTCGTCCTCTTTGGTTCGTGCGCTTTTCTGCCGACCTTTGTTCAGTCTCTCCTGGTTATCCCACTGCATCTGCCAGATTTTGTACAGTGTCGGGCCGTCAGGTTCAGGTTGCTGGATGGGTTGAGTGGGGGCCGGTATTGATAGGGGCTGAGGTTGAAGCGCCAGCCTCTCTACGAGCTTCGGTAACAGCTTTCGGAACAGACGGCTAGGTAAGGCGCGGCCTTCAGTGAAAACGCGCTCAGCGAGCTCCTGAGAGCCCTCAGGTAGTGGTCGATTTGGGTGCCCGGCAAGTACCTGAGCTATGGCAGCTTTTCGTTGCCTGTCCTCCAGCTCTTCCCATTCTCGATCAGAAAGCTGGGATTTCACCTCGGTAGGTGCCTCAGACGGTTTGGCATCGCTCCAATCCGTGTGAGCGTCGGCCTTTTCGATCTGAGCCAGAAACAGCTCATAGTCCTCATCCGAGGGTTGATAGTCGTCTTTCTCTACCACTGCAAGCATCCTGTCGAAGATGGCCTCATAGCGGGCAATGTATTGCCGGGCACGGCGAAGCGCCAGCCTCTGGCTGTCGGTTTTCAGTGAACGCCGGATTTCTCTCTGAGAGCTGAATGCTGAGCGCAGGGGCTTGGGAACCACCAACCGAAAATAGTAGGTGCCGTGGCGGTTGAGAGTGAGGAAGCAGGGCTGAGCTGGCATTGGTGACACCTTTGCGATGTCCCACCTAGAAGCGCTATACAGTGCCCCACCAGCCTTGAAAACCCTCTACCTGTCAGAAAAGCATGTTCCGGCAGGCAGTTAGCTCAACTGGAATCGGTGGCGGGATTCGAACCCACGACCCCTGCCTTCGGAGGGCAGTACTCTATCCAGCTGAGCTACGGATGCTTGTGCGGGCGACATCATACCCATGTCGCCCTTGGGCGTCCATGCCGGTCTTTGGCCGTTTATAGGTAGGAATTTGCTCAACCGAGGCCCTGCACCGGGGCCTGGTGGTCAATACGTTGGAACCTGGTTGAATCACGATGATCAGAAAGATTCGGCAAATGCGCGGTTTTCGTTCTTTTTTTCGAACAGACTATTGCCCTGTACCCCCATTGATCCTAGGATTCGTTTGAGATTTCAAACGCTCTGTCTCCCGCGTGCTATTCACTCATGCTTGCGCGCTGGGGCTGATTTCCCTGACGGCAGCCCACAAGGCGCCTTTCAACAACTCTAATTCGCTCCGCGTGCGCGCGGTGCTGTTAAGGAAAGCCGACATGCAGCTCAAAGATACCCAGTTGTTCCGCCAACAAGCCTTTATCGATGGCGCTTGGGTCGATGCGGACAATGGTCAAACCATCAAGGTCAATAACCCGGCCACGGGCGAAATTCTCGGCACCGTGCCGAAGATGGGCGCTGCTGAAACCCGCCGCGCCATCGAAGCGGCTGATAAGGCCCTGCCGGCCTGGCGTGCACTGACCGCCAAAGACCGCGCCAATAAGCTGCGTCGCTGGTTCGAGCTGATCATCGAGAACCAGGATGACCTGGCTCGCCTCATGACCCTGGAACAAGGTAAGCCGTTGGCCGAAGCCAAAGGCGAAATCGTCTACGCGGCCTCGTTTATCGAGTGGTTCGCCGAAGAAGCCAAGCGCGTCTACGGTGATGTGATTCCCGGCCACCAGCCGGACAAGCGCCTGATCGTGATCAAGCAGCCGATCGGGGTTACCGCCGCCATCACGCCGTGGAACTTCCCGGCCGCGATGATCACCCGCAAAGCCGGCCCGGCCCTGGCCGCCGGTTGCACCATGGTGCTCAAGCCGGCTTCGCAAACCCCGTTTTCGGCGTTTGCCCTGGCTGAACTGGCCCAGCGTGCGGGCATTCCAAAAGGGGTGTTCAGCGTGGTTTCCGGCAGCGCCGGCGATATCGGCAGCGAGCTGACCAGCAACCCGATCGTGCGTAAATTGTCCTTCACCGGCTCGACCGAAATCGGTCGCCAGTTGATGGCCGAATGCGCCAAGGACATCAAGAAAGTCTCCCTGGAGCTGGGCGGCAACGCGCCGTTCATCGTGTTCGACGACGCGGACCTGGATAAGGCCGTCGAAGGCGCGATCATTTCCAAGTACCGCAACAACGGCCAGACCTGCGTCTGCGCCAACCGCCTGTACATCCAGGATTCGGTGTACGACGCGTTCGCAGAAAAACTCAAAGTGGCCGTGGCCAAACTCAAGATCGGCAACGGTCTGGAAGAAGGCACCACCACTGGCCCGCTGATCGACGAAAAAGCCGTGGCCAAGGTTCAGGAGCACATTGCTGATGCTCTGAGCAAAGGCGCCAAGCTGCTGGCCGGTGGCAAGGTCATGGAAGGCAACTTCTTCGAACCGACTATTCTGGTGAATGTGCCCAAAGACGCGGCTGTCGCCAAGGAAGAGACCTTCGGCCCGCTGGCGCCGCTGTTCCGCTTCAAAGACGAAGCTGAAGTGATTGCGATGTCCAACGACACTGAGTTCGGCCTGGCCTCCTACTTCTATGCCCGCGACCTGGGCCGTGTGTTCCGTGTGGCCGAAGCCCTGGAATACGGCATGGTCGGCGTCAATACCGGGTTGATCTCCAACGAAGTGGCGCCGTTCGGCGGCATCAAGGCCTCGGGCCTGGGCCGTGAAGGCTCCAAGTACGGGATCGAGGATTACCTGGAAATCAAATACCTCTGCCTGGGCATCTAAGCCGGGAAGGGATTGCAGTAAACGCAAAGGGCACGAGAGCGCTGACCCTTTGCGTGTTTCAAGACGTTATTCGTAGTGGCCGGGAAAGCTGTGGCAGTCGATCATCGCATGCTGCCGTAGTTGCCTCCCCGCCACGTATTCCTTGGACCCCGCCACCCGATGAGTGGCGAATGAGGACTTTATGAGCAAGACCAACGCATCCCTGATGAAACGCCGCGAAGCCGCTGTACCACGCGGTGTTGGCCAGATTCACCCGATCTTCGCCGAGTCGGCAAAGAACGCCACCGTGACCGACGTTGAAGGTCGCGAGTTCATCGATTTCGCCGGCGGTATTGCCGTGCTGAACACCGGCCACGTGCACCCGAAAATCATCGCCGCCGTGACCGAGCAACTGAACAAGCTGACCCACACGTGCTTCCAGGTATTGGCCTATGAGCCGTACGTGGAGCTGTGCGAAAAAATCAACGCCAAGGTGCCAGGCGACTTCGCCAAGAAAACCCTGCTGGTCACCACCGGTTCTGAAGCCGTTGAAAACGCCGTGAAAATCGCGCGTGCCGCGACCGGCCGTGCCGGCGTGATCGCCTTCACCGGCGCCTACCACGGCCGCACCATGATGACTCTGGGCCTGACCGGCAAAGTCGTGCCTTACTCGGCCGGCATGGGCCTGATGCCAGGCGGTGTGTTCCGTGCGCTGTTCCCTAACGAACTGCACGGCGTCAGTGATGACGACTCCATTGCGAGCATCGAACGCATCTTCAAAAACGATGCCGAGCCGCGTGATATCGCGGCCATCATCATCGAGCCGGTGCAGGGCGAGGGCGGTTTCTACGTCGCGCCGAAATCGTTCATGAAGCGTCTGCGTGAACTGTGTGACAAGCACGGCATCCTGCTGATCGCCGACGAAGTGCAAACCGGTGCCGGCCGTACCGGTACGTTCTTCGCCATGGAACAGATGGGCGTGGCTGCCGACCTGACCACCTTCGCCAAATCCATCGCCGGTGGCTTCCCGCTGGCCGGTGTGTGCGGCAAGGCGGAATACATGGACGCTATCGCCCCAGGTGGCCTGGGCGGCACCTATGCCGGTAGCCCGATCGCTTGCGCTGCTGCTTTGGCGGTGATGGAAGTGTTCGAAGAAGAGCACCTGCTGGACCGTTGCAAGGCGGTCGGCGAGCGCTTGGTGACGGGCCTCAAAGCCATTCAAGCCAAGTACCCGGTGATCGGTGAAGTGCGTGCCCTGGGCGCGATGATTGCGGTCGAGCTGTTCGAAGATGGCGACAGCCACAAGCCGAACGCCGCTGCTGTTGCCGCCGTGGTCGCCAAAGCGCGCGACAAGGGCCTGATCCTGCTGTCCTGCGGCACCTACGGCAACGTGTTGCGCGTGCTGGTCCCGCTGACCTCGCCGGACGAGCAATTGGACAAAGGCTTGGCGATCATCGAAGAGTGCTTCTCCGAGCTGTAAGCGGACACTGACCTGATCGACAGAAAAAACCCGCTTCGGCGGGTTTTTTTGTGCCGAGTGCAGCACATTCAGGCCTTGTTCCTTGTACGCAGGCAGCTTGATTGTCTAAGGTGCAGGCATTGCCGATGGAGCGTGCTGGATGACTGCTGTTGATTTACCGGCTGTACCCCGAGTGTTGATTGCCGAGGCGGACCCTTGGTCGCGGGATCTGCTCAAGCAAGTGTTGTTGAATGTGCGCTGCGACGCACGGCTGGACGTGTGTGCCGACGGGCAGCAAGCTGCCACGCTGCTGCAAGAAAAAGCCTACGACCTGATCCTGGCGGATTGGGAGCTGCCGGGCATCGATGGCCTGAGCCTGCTGCGCAACGTGCGCCAGAAGCGCCGCTCGCCCGCGCTGCCGTTTATTTTGCTGAGCAGTCGCAATGACAGTGCCAGCGTACGCGAAGCCTTGCCCCTGGCGCCCACGGCGTACCTGACCAAACCCCTGGACATGGACGGCCTGACCCAGCGGCTGCAAGACCTGCTGCTCAATGAAGGCGAAAGCGTGTATTGCGAAATTCCTCCGTTGGCGCCGGGCATGACCTTGCCGGTGTTCCTGGAGCGCCGACGCGACGCCTGCGACGGTGCGCCGTTGTGGGTCGACGTGAAGGCGGCGGTGCAACAGAGCCTGGGGCCGGATGGCCTGGACCTCCAGTGCCTGGAAGACCGGGTACGCATGGACCCGCAAATCACCGCCGTGCTCATCGCCGCGGCCAACAGCGCCGGGCAGCATGGCTCGCCGGTACAACACCTGCCGGCCGCGCTGCATTCGCTGGTGCCCGGGCAGAGCATGAACCTGATCCTGGGCCTGACCCTCAAGCACAACGTGGTATTGGGCGATCCGGCACTGGTGGCCTACGCCGAGCGCCACTGGCAGTTGTCCCAGGCCACTGCCGACTATGCCCGCCGCCTCGCGCGTATGCTGGATCTGGACCACGAGCGCTGTTACAGCGCCGGTATCCTGCACCGGCTGGGGGACTTGGCGCTGTTGCGCTGCCTGGAAGATTGGCGCCTGGGCGGTGGTGCGTTGGATGATGAAGTGATTGGCGAGTCGCTGTTCACCT
This sequence comes from Pseudomonas sp. AP19, assembly GCF_001728855.1. Taxonomy (NCBI): domain Bacteria; kingdom Pseudomonadati; phylum Pseudomonadota; class Gammaproteobacteria; order Pseudomonadales; family Pseudomonadaceae; genus Pseudomonas; species Pseudomonas sp. AP19. The sequence goes on from NZ_LXJP01000044.1 coordinate 36,720, forward strand.
TTGGCGCGGCCTATGGGTCGGCGTTGCGCACGCGTTGGCGCTTGCCGTTGGAGCTGCGTCAGTTGATCGCAGCAACCTATTCACTCGAAGGCGGGGTGTATTCGCGCGAAGCGCTGGTGGTGAACCTGGCGGCGCAAATGGCGCGCCTGACCGAGCATGAAGGGCTCGAAGAACTCGCCAAAGGCAAGACTGCGCGGTTGCTGAAAGTGGGCCTGTCGGAGCTGATGCGGGTGCGTAAAACCTGAGGAAAATACACCGCCCCCCGCTTCTGATCAGTGCTAGCCGGCTACCACGCGGTTTTTGCCCTGGCGCTTTGCCTCGTACATGGCGGTATCGGCCCGCGCGAACAGGTTGTCCAGGGTTGAGTCGTCTTCACGCAGGTTGGCCAAGCCCTGGCTGACGGTCACGGTAAACGCCCTGCCTTCACAGCTGAAACTCAATGCCTGGATTTCCTTGCCCAGGCGTTCAGCCACCTGCATCGCCATCTCCGGCGCACACCCCGGCAGCACGGCGGCGAACTCTTCGCCGCCAATACGCCCGAACAGGTCGCCACGGCGCAATACGCCCCGACCGCTCTCGGCGATACGCCGCAACACCTGATCGCCCTCCAGATGGCCGTAGCTGTCGTTGACGTCTTTGAAGTCATCAATGTCCAGCAACAGGAATGCCAGCGGCGCGCCTTGGGCGCAGGCGTTGTCGAAGGCTTGATTGGCGCACTCGAAAAAATGCCTGCGGTTGCTGCTCTGGGTCAGCACGTCGGTGGTGGCCAGGCGGTGCAGCTCCAAGGCCATCTGTTTCTTTTCGGTGATGTCCTCGGCCATGCCGACCACGATTGTTGGCGCACCGGGCTCGACCTGCTGGTTGATATAGCATTTGTCGCTCAGCCAACGAATGTGCCCGTCAGCCGTGATGATGCGGTACTCGCGGTCCTCCACGGCACCGTACTCCAGCACGCGAGCGAGGCTGTGTTCGGCATAGTCGAGGTCTTCAGGGTGGATGCTGTTGCGCCATTCGCGGTAATCGGCCAACAGCAAACCGGCCGACCGGCCGAACACCCGCTCGTAGGCAGGGCTCACATACAGCACGCGACGCGTTTGCCAATCAATGGCCCACAGCACGGCATTCACACTGACCAGCAGTGAGCTCAGCAATTGCTCGCGCTCGCTCAACCGTTCGACTTCACCCTGGGCGTGCATCAGCGCCAACAGGGTGGCCGCCGCGGCTGGGCGAGGAGGCTCAGCAGTGGGGGCGTCGGGTAGGTAGGGCTTTTCGTGGACCATCGGTACAACTCTCTCTGGGCGCGCCGCAGGATGGAACAGCGGTCACTACAAGGGTCACCATGATGGCGAAGTGTTCTTTGAGAGAGGGGAATTGCAGTGAAGTTCCGTGATCGTCACGGATTGGCGGTGCCCGGAAAATGACGCCAGAAAGAGGGTGTGTGGGAGGGGTGGCCCTCCCACAGTGCCGTCAGACCGCTGCAGGGCGCAGCGAATAGGTCTTCAGTTGGTGGGCAAAATCACGCAGGGACTGGATGCCACTGGCTTCGGCCTCGTGCACCCATTCCTTGATCGCCGCCAGCATATCGTGGCCATTGGAACTGGTCTTCAGCCAGATCTGCTGCAACGCCAGGCGTTTTTCGTAGATCACCGTCAATGCATGGCTGTGTTCCAGCATGCTCTGGATACGCACGTGGTGGCGGTCATCCAGCAGGCTGGTTTCACGTGACAGCAGGCGTTTGGCACGGTGGAACTGGTGGCGGACCGAATGATCGACCTTCTCCAGCTCCTGCTTGACCAGCGGGCCGATCACCAGCTTGCGGTATTGGGCCATGATCTGGAAACGGTTGTTGAGGATCGCCATGGCGGTGTCCATGTCCAGGTTGCCTTTACCCTCCACGCGGTGCGCGATAGGCGCGACGCGTTGCACCTTGGCCAGGCGCAGGAAGCTGAACACTTTAATCCACGCCCAGCCGAGGTCGAATTCCCACTTCTTGACCGACAGCTTGGCCGAGTTCGGGTAGGTGTGGTGGTTGTTGTGCAGTTCTTCGCCACCGACGATGATGCCCCATGGCACCAGGTTGGTCGCTGCGTCGCGGCATTCGAAGTTGCGATAGCCGATGGCATGCCCCAGGCCGTTGATGACACCGGCTGCCCAGAACGGAATCCACATCATCTGGATCGCCCAGATGGTGATGCCGATGGTGCCGAACAGCAGCAGGTCGATCACGCCCATGATCGCCACGCCCAGCAGCGGGTAGGGCGTGTAAATTTTGCGCTCGATCCAGTCGTCCGGGCAGTTCTTGCCGTAGATGCGCAGGGTCTCGGGGTTCTCGGCTTCGGCGCGGTACAGCTCGGCGCCTTTGCGCAGCACGGTGGACAAACCCTTGATGACCGGGCTGTGCGGGTCGTCGACGGTTTCACATTTGGCGTGGTGTTTACGGTGGATAGCGGTCCACTCGCGGGTGTTCTGTGCCGTGGTCAGCCACAGCCAGAAGCGGAAGAAGTGTTTCAGGCCGGCATTGAGCTCCAGGGAGCGATGGGCTGAATAGCGGTGCAGATAGACCGTGACCCCAACGATGGTCACATGGGTCATCAACAGAGTGACCGCCACCAGTTGCCAGGCTGACAGGTCAAGAAAACCGTTGTACCACATAGGCTGTATGGCCCTCAGATAAAGAAAAAAACAGCTCACGCATTATCACTAAGCCTACAGAGAAAACCAGCCGCCCTTTCAGATAGGAGTGACTGGATGTTTCTTATTCTATAATCCGCAGCCTTTGTAGGGCGATTTTGTTTTTTTGGTAAGGATTACTGAACCTATGCTGTTTTCATACCGAGGTGCCCTGCGTGTGGGGCTGGTATATCTGCTGGTTTCCATTGTTTGGCTCCAGCTCAGCCAGCAGCTATTGATCAACTTTCTCGATGAGCCGCACGCGTTAGTGCGCTGGCTGCAGGTGCGCGGGTACGTGTGGGTGGCCCTCAGCGCGTTGGTTATTTACCTGATTTGCGTCCGTTTTGTCCGCGCTCATCAAGTTCAGCTACCCCAGCAGGAAAACCGCGAGCGCTTGCGCCAGGCGGCCGCCGTGTTCGATTGCACGCGCGAAGGGGTGCTGGTCACCGACGCCCAAGGGCTGATCGTGCACGTCAACCGGGCGTTCATGGAAATCACCGGCTACCAACAAGAAGACGTCATGGGCGAGCGCCCCAGCCTGTTCAAGTCCGGGCGCCATTCGTCGAATTTTTATCAGCAAATGTTCCAGACCCTGGAGGACAAGGGTGAGTGGAGCGGTGAAATCTGGAACCGGCGTAAAAGCGGTGAGATTTATCCCCAGTGGCAAACCATCCGTGTGATCCACGACGACCAAGGCCAGGTCAGCCATCACGTCGCGGTGTTTTCCGATATCAGCGCCATCAAGGACTCCGAGCACGAACTGGCGCACCTCGCCCATCACGACCCGCTGACCGACCTGCCCAACCGCCTGCTGTTTACCGACCGTGCCGAACAGGCGCTGGCCTCGGCGCAAGTGCACAAGCGTGGCTGTGCCTTGTTGTTGATGGACCTGGACCACTTCAAGATCATCAACGACAGCCTCGGCCATAACGTCGGTGATCAGTTGCTCAAGGCGGTGGGCGAGCGCCTCAAAGGCCTGTTTGGCCCCGGCGTGACGCTGGCGCGCCTGGGTGGGGACGAGTTCGCCGTGCTGGCCGAAAGTTGTCCACAGGTGATTCAGGCTGCCGCGATCGCACAGCGCATGCTCGATGCGATGAAAGAACCCTTCGTGTTCGACGGCAACCAGTTGTTTATCAGCGCCAGCGTCGGCATCAGCCTGTTCCCCAGTGACGCCCTGAGCGCCCAACAGTTGCTGCGCAATGCGGATTCCGCGCTGTTTAAGGCCAAGAGCGTCGGTCGGGAAGGGTATGCGTTGTACACCGAAGAGCTGACCGCCCACGCGCAGAATCGCGTGGAAATCGCCAGCGAACTGCGCCGCGCCCTCGAACAGCAAGAGCTGCGTGTGTATTACCAGCCTGTGCATAACCTGCAAGACAGCCGCCTGCTCGGCGTCGAAGCGCTGGTGCGCTGGCAACACCCGGAGCGCGGCCTGGTGCCGCCGGGGGAATTTATCCCCATCGCCGAGCGCACCGGGCTGATTGCCGATATCGACGCCTGGGTGATGGACCAGGCCTGTCGCCAGATGTGCCAGTGGTTGGCCGAGGGCGCGCCGTTGAGCTTTGTTGCGGTGAATGTCTCCAGCCGTCTGTTCGCCCGGCGCGAGCTGTACGAACAAGTCGCCCAAGTGCTGCATGAAACAGGCCTTGATCCGGCGTTTCTGGAGCTGGAAGTCACCGAAAGCGCGGTGATGGATGACCCCGAAGTGGCCCTTGAGCAATTGCATCGCTTGCGTGAGCTGGGCTTGCGCCTGGCCATTGATGACTTCGGCACTGGCTATTCATCGTTGCTGCGCCTCAAGCGCTTGCCGGTGCAGAAGCTCAAGATCGACCAGGGTTTTGTCGCCGGGCTGCCGTGGGACGAAGACGACGCCGCCATCGTGCGCGTGGTGATCGCCCTGGCCAAAAGCATGGGCATGCAGGTGCAGGCCGAAGGCATTGAGCAAGTGGAGCAGGCGCGGTTTCTGTTGGAGCAGGCGTGCGATATGGGGCAAGGTTATTGGTTCGGGCGGCCGATGCCGGCAACTGAAATTGATTGGGCGCGTGCGCCAGCTATCAGGACTTGAAATACAGTCAAAATGTGGGAGCGGGCTTGCTCGCGAAAGCGGTCTGTCAGAAACAGGTGTATTGACTGATTCACCGCATTCGCGAGCAAGCCCGCTCCCACCTTTGGATTTCGGCATGGCTTATTTTCAGTGTCGCACGCGTAAAAAACCTCGCAACCCCACGTCCTGCCAGAAAATTCTTTCTGGTTATATAAACATTCTTAAATAGTCTTTTTAAGAATATCCGCGCTTATCTACTATCGCCCTCACGCCGCAAGCAGTGCCGCCACTGCCAGGCACTATTCATTTCAGGAGCGAGACCATGAGCGCATCTCTACGTAGCGTCGACGGCCAGGACGAAGCAGCCATTTTGCGTGAGATCCAGAGCGCCTTGCGCGACCTGCGGTTCGGCGCGGTGGAAATCACTGTGCATAACGCCCAAGTGGTGCAGATCGAACGTAAAGAAAAATTCCGTTTGCAGAACCCGGGTAACAAACCGAGCTAAGCAATAACGGCGATAGACCCGCAATTATAAGAAAAAGCCAACACCCAGAATTTCAGGAGCCTTCTATGTCGTCGATTCGCCGTTACGCCCTCGCCGCACTGGCCAGTGCCGTGTTTGCCGGTTCAGCAGTTGCCAAGGACTACGAGTTGCTTAACGTCTCGTATGACCCTACCCGTGAGCTGTACCAGGATTACAACGCTGAATTCACCAGCTTCTGGAAGAAAGAGCACCCCGGTGACAACGTCAAGATCCAGCAATCCCACGGTGGCTCCGGCAAGCAAGGCCGTGCAGTGATCGACGGCCTGCGCGCCGACGTCGTCACCCTGGCGCTGGCCGGCGACATCGACGAAATCGCCAAGCTGGGCAAGACCCTGCCGGAGAACTGGCAAACCCGCCTGCCGGACGCCAGCACGCCGTACACCTCGACCATCGTGTTCCTGGTGCGCAAGGGCAACCCTAAAGGCATCAAGGACTGGGGCGACCTGATCAAGCAAGACGTTTCGGTGATTACCCCGAACCCGAAAACCTCCGGCGGCGCCCGCTGGAACTTCCTGGCCGCCTGGGCCTATGGCCTCAAAGCCGGCGGCAGCGAAGCCAAGGCGCAGGAATACGTTCAAGCGCTGTTCAAGCATGTGCCGATCCTCGACACCGGCGCTCGCGGCTCGACCATCACCTTCGTCAACAACGGTCAGGGTGACGTGTTGCTGGCCTGGGAAAATGAGGCGTTCCTGGCGTTGAAAGAAGACGGCGGCGCCGACAAGTTCGACATCGTCGTGCCGTCCCTGTCGATCCTCGCGGAGCCGCCGGTGGCCGTGGTCGACAAGAACGCCGAGAAGAAGGGCAATACCGAGATTGCCACTGAATACCTCAAACACCTGTACAGCCCGGCTGGCCAGGAGATTGCGGCGAAGAACTTCTACCGCCCACGCGATGAGAAAGTCGCTGCCAAATACGCCCAGCAGTTCCCGAAACTGGACCTGGTGACTATCGACAAAGACTTCGGCGGCTGGAAAACTGCCCAACCGAAATTCTTCAATGACGGTGGCGTGTTCGACCAGATTTACACGGCGCAGTAAGCCAAAGTACCTGTAGGAGTCCCGCTTCTCTCTGTGAGCTGGCTTGTGTGGGAGCTGGGCTTGCCCGCGATAGCATCACCGCAGTGTGGCTGACACACCGAGGTGGCTGCATCGCGGGCAAGCCCGGCTCCCACATAAACCAGCTCCCACAGAGGAGCGCGCTCCTGCAGTGGTTTCTACCTTTAACCAAGGACTCTTATGTCGCGTCGTATTTCCCCCGTCATACCCGGCTTCGGGCTGACGCTGGGCTACACCGTGGTGTACCTCAGCCTGATCGTACTCATCCCCCTGGCGGCGATGTTTGTCCACGCCGCTCAACTCACTTGGGATCAGTTCTGGGCCATTATTTCCGCACCCCGTGTGCTGGCGGCGTTGCAACTGAGCTTCAGCACCGCGTTGTACGCCGCGCTGATCAACGGCGTAATCGGCACGCTGCTGGCCTGGGTGCTGGTGCGCTACACCTTCCCCGGCCGCAAGATCATCGATGCGATGATCGACCTGCCGTTTGCCCTGCCCACTGCCGTGGCCGGTATCGCGCTGACCGCGCTGTACACGCCGACCGGCCTGGTGGGCCAGTTCGCCGCCGACCTGGGCTTCAAGATCGCCTACAGCCCCTTGGGCATTACCCTGGCACTGACCTTCGTCACGCTGCCCTTCGTAGTGCGCACGGTGCAGCCGGTGCTGGCCGATATCCCCCGGGAAGTCGAAGAAGCCGCCGCCTGCCTGGGCGCCAAGCCATTGCAGGTGTTCCGCTACATCCTCGTGCCTGCATTGCTGCCCGCCTGGCTGACCGGCTTCGCGCTGGCCTTTGCGCGTGGCGTGGGTGAGTACGGGTCGGTGATCTTCATCGCCGGTAACATGCCGATGAAAACCGAGATCCTGCCGCTGCTGATCATGGTCAAGCTCGACCAATACGACTACCGCGGCGCCACCTCCATTGGCGTGCTGATGCTGGTGGTTTCCTTTGTCCTGCTGCTGCTGATCAACTTGTTGCAGCGGCGCATCGAACGTCCATAAGGAGGCGCGGAACATGTCCCAATCGTCTATTTCCGCCGCGTCTTCGGCCAACGCTGCCCGTCGTGGCAGCGCGGTGTCGCGACGTATCCTGATCAGCCTGGGTTGGCTGGTGTTTGCGCTGTTCCTGCTGCTGCCGTTGTTTATCGTGGTGTCCCAGGGCTTGAAGAATGGCCTCGGCGCATTCTTCACCGCGATCCTTGAACCCGACGCACTGTCGGCGCTGAAGCTCACGGTGATCGCCGTGGTGATCTCGGTGCCGCTCAACGTGGTGTTCGGCGTCAGCGCTGCGTGGTGCGTGAGCAAGTACTCGTTCCGTGGCAAGAGCATCCTGGTCACGCTGATCGACCTGCCGTTTTCGGTGTCGCCGGTGATCGCCGGCTTGGTCTATGTGCTGATGTTCGGCGCCCAGGGCTTCTTCGGCCCGTGGCTGCAGGCGCATGACATCCAGATCGTGTTCGCCTTGCCGGGCATTGTGCTGGCGACCATTTTCGTGACGGTGCCGTTCGTGGCCCGTGAGCTGATCCCGCTGATGCAGGAGCAGGGCACCCAGGAAGAAGAGGCCGCGCGCCTGCTCGGTGCCAATGGCTGGCAGATGTTCTGGCACGTGACCGTGCCGAACATCAAATGGGGCCTGATCTACGGCGTGGTGCTGTGTACCGCACGGGCGATGGGTGAGTTCGGCGCGGTGTCGGTGGTGTCCGGCCACATTCGCGGCGTCACCAACACCCTGCCGCTGCACGTCGAGATCCTCTACAACGAATACAACCATGTCGCCGCGTTTGCCGTCGCGAGCCTGTTGCTGATCCTGGCGCTCTTCATCCTGCTGCTCAAGCAGTGGAGCGAGAACCGTATCAACCGCCTGCGCAAAAGCGCCGGTGAGGAATAAGTCATGTCGATTGAAGTCCGTAATGTCAGCAAGAATTTCAACGCCTTCAAGGCCCTGAACAGCATCAATCTGGACATCCAGAGTGGCGAGCTGGTGGCGTTGCTGGGCCCGTCCGGCTGCGGCAAGACCACCTTGCTGCGCATCATCGCCGGGCTGGAAACCCCGGATGACGGCAGCATTGTGTTCCACGGTGAAGACGTGTCCGGCCACGACGTGCGGGATCGCAACGTCGGGTTTGTGTTCCAGCACTACGCGTTGTTCCGCCACATGACGGTGTTCGACAACGTCGCCTTCGGCCTGCGCATGAAGCCGAAAAACCAGCGCCCGAGCGAAACCCAGATTGCGGCCAAGGTTCACGAACTGCTGAACATGGTGCAGCTCGATTGGTTGTCTGATCGCTACCCGGAGCAACTGTCCGGCGGCCAGCGCCAGCGTATTGCCCTGGCCCGTGCGCTGGCGGTGGAGCCCAAAGTCTTGCTGCTGGACGAACCGTTCGGCGCCCTCGACGCCAAGGTCCGTAAAGAACTGCGCCGCTGGCTGGCGCGCCTGCACGAAGACATCAACCTGACGTCGGTGTTTGTGACCCACGACCAGGAAGAGGCCATGGAAGTCGCCGACCGTATCGTGGTGATGAACAAGGGCGTGATCGAGCAGATCGGCTCACCGGGCGACGTCTACGAAAACCCGGCCAGCGATTTTGTGTACCACTTCCTCGGCGACTCCAACCGCCTGCACCTGGGTGAGGACAAGCACGTGCTGTTCCGCCCGCACGAAGTGTCGCTGTCGCGCCATGAGCTGGAAGACCACCATGCGGCCGAAGTGCGCGATATTCGCCCGTTGGGTGCAACTACACGGGTGACCTTGAAGGTGGAAGGCCAGAGCGAGCTGATTGAAGCTGAGGTGGTGAAAGACCACGACAGCCTCACCGGCCTGGCCCGTGGCGAGACGCTGTTCTTCAAGCCCAAGGTCTGGCAGAAAGCCTGAGCCCACTGCAAAACCCCTGTGGGAGCGGGCTTGCTCGCGAATGCAGGGTGTCAGTCAACAGATATACCGACTGATACACCGCTTTCGCGAGCAAGCCCGCTCCCACATTTAGACCTTGCTCGGCTTTAGATCACGGCGTTCCACCGGCCCAGACCGCTGCTCAATCTGCTGCTTCAGGTCATCGCGCAACCCCAGCATGAACGCCACCTCTGCCACCACAAACAACGGCCCGACGATCAGCCCGGACACGTCATCCACAAACGCTGGTTTCTTGCCTTCGTAATAGTGGCCGACAAACTGAATCACCCAGCCCACCACAAACATGCCGATGCCGCTGCTGAGCCACACCATCGTGCTCTGCGCCGCCAGCACGTGCCCGGCCCACACCGACAAGCCCATCAGCACCGTCATCAGCACGCCCAGGGGCCATTCCAGGCGCAGGTAAAACCACGCTGAAAACAACGCCAGTATCACCGCAGGCGACAGCCAGAGTGCGCCCACTGCCCATTCCGGGCGTGACAGCAGCACGGCCACCGCCACCACAATCAGCGGGATGCCGATAAAATGGCTGGCGATATTGCGCGGGTCGCGATGGTAGGCGGCATATTGACTGAGATGGTCGACGAGGCTTTTCATTGTTGTTCCTCCTGTAGGATGGTTGATCATGCCCTGTCAGCCTGCGACTGACTGTCAGCTGGGCGACAATCTTCGGAGTTGTCATGCACACAGAGAAATGGCACGCGCAGTTGGCCACGGGCCATTGGTTCAGCCACCTGCCGGGTTCTTTTCAGCATAGCCTGCTGGCCCACGCCCGGCAGCGGCAGCTGGCGGCGGGGCAATACCTGTTCAAACGCGGCGACCCGCCGTGTGGCCTGTACGCAGTGCTCGACGGCACGCTGCGCATCAGCGCAGTGAATGAGCACGGCAAGGAGGCGGTATTGAGTCAGGTCGAACTGCCTTACTGGTTCGGCGAAATCTGCCTGTTCGACGGCCTGCCGCGTACCCACGATGCCTGCGCGGTCGGGCCGTGCACGCTGTTGCAGGTGCCGCAACGCGCGTTGTTGAACATCCTGGATGAAACCCCGCAATATTGGCGCGACCTGGCGTTGCTGATGAGCCAGAAACTGCGCCTGAGTTTCATCGGCCTCGAACACCTCAGCCTGATGCCGGCCTCGGTTCGACTGGCCCACCGTTTATTGATGATTGTTGAGGGTTACGGGGATATCCAACCCTCCAGAAGCAGTGTGCAACTGCCCCAGGAAGACCTGGCGGCGATGTTGAGTCTGTCGCGCCAGACCACCAATGCGTTGCTCAAGGAGCTGCAAACCCAGGGCATCGTGCGCCTGGGCTATGGCGAGATCGAAATCCTCGATGCCCAGCGACTGCGTGAGGCGGCGCACGCGCCAGGGTGTTAGCCTGCCAACCTGATTAATCGAGGTGTGTTATGCGTGTGCTGTTAGTGGAACATGAATCCGAAGAAGCACAGCGGATGGCCCAGGGCTTGAACGAGGCGAGCTACACCGTGGAAGTCGCGGCCAATGGCATGGCGGCGTTGCGTTTCGTGGAAAGCACCGAGTACGACCTGGTTATCCTGGATGTAATGCTGCCGGGCTTGAATGCCTGGAAGTTGCAGCAGGCGATTCGGTTGAAGGGGCAGACGCCGATGTTGTTCTTGACCACACCAGGCGGGATTGAAGACCGACTGCGTGGCCTGGAATTGCATGAGGATGATTATTTGCTCAAGCCGTTCGATGCCAAGGCGTTGGTGGCGCGGGTCAGGAAGTTATTACGCCGTGATCGTGGGCGCTGACTGATCCAGTTAATGGGGTGCCGGGGCTATCGCCATCGCAGGCAAGCCAGCTCCCACAGTTGACTGGGTTCACCCATCAAAATGTGGGAGGGGGCTTGCTCCCGAAGGGGCCCTCACAGTCACCCAAAATCGCCCTACCGCCATCGCAGGCAAGCCAGCTCCCACAGTTGACTGGGTTCACCCATCAAAATGTAGGAGGGGGCTTGCTCCCGAAGAGGCCCTCATAGTCACCCAAAATCTCCCTGCAGCCATCGCAGGCAAGCCAGCTCCCACAGTTGACTGGGTTCACCCATCAAAATGTGGGAGGGGGCTTGCTCCCGAAGGGGCCCTCACAGTCACCCAAAATCGCCCTGCCGCCATCGCAGGCAAGCCAGCGTGAACACAGTCAACCTGTGGGAGCCGGGCTTGCCCGCGATGAGGCCCTCACAACCGCTACACATTCCGCTACCGCAGCCCATCGCGAAACTGCCCCGGCGTTATCCCCGTCCAGCGCTTGAACGCCCGATTGAAACTGCTGGTGTCGGCGAACCCCAGCAAATGGCTGATCTCGGCCAACGAGCACTGCAAGTCCCGCAGGTGCAGCAGCGCCAGGTTCTCGCGGCACTCATTGAGCAACGCATCAAACCGACAGCCTTCATCCGCCAGATGCCGCTGCAAACTGCGCAGGCTCAGGTGCAGCGCCTGGGCGATCCGCTCGGCACTTGGCTCGCCCTCCGGCAATTGCGCCTCAATGGCCGCGCGCACCTTGCGCTCCCAGGTCAGCGGTTGTAACTGGGCAAGCGTGCGTTTGAGCACGGTCTCATTGTGTTCGGCCAACTCGGGGTTAGCGTCATCCAGATGGCTGTCGAAGTCCCTTGCGGCAAACTCCAGGCGGTCTTCCTCAGCGCCAAAAAACACCGGCGCGCGAAATACCGTGTGCCACGGCTTGGCGTCAGCCGGCTCCGGCCGTCGCAGGTGCACCGCCAGCGGCGCGTATTCGCGGCCCAGTCGATTACGGCAGGTGCGCACATAAATCGCCGCAAACGCATCAATCGCTTCCAGTGCCGGCGCCGGGCTGCCCGGTGGTTGCAGCAGGCGAAAGTGGTAGCGCTCGCCCTCTCGGCTAAGCTCCAGCGTCAGCGCATCACTGACCACCTGGTGATAACGCACGATGCGCTCGAACACCTCGCGCAAGCTGCCGCTGGCCACCAACGCATAACCCAGCGCATGAAAGGTCGTGGGGCTGACAAACCGCGACACCCGTAACCCGATTGCCGGATCGCCGCTGGCCTGCACCGCCAGCTCCCATAAGCGCGTGGTTGCCGACAGCGGATAACGCGCGTTGGGGTCGTCCATCTGCTGTGGGTCGAGCCCGGCCTGGGCGCACAGCGCGGCGCTGTCGAGGTCCAGGGCATCGAGCTGTTTGCGCAGGGCGCGGGTCCAGCTGGCGAGGGAAGTGGGTTCGGTCATGGCGATTGGCGCTTGCGGTCAACAGGTTGGCGTGTGGGGCTGATGCCCTGGCGGACCGCTTGGGCCAGGATGCATCTATCAATAAACCAGAGGATGGGAGCATGGACGGTACTTCTGCAAGTCCCCAACAGATGAACGCACAACAGCGTTCTGCGCATATCCGCGAAGTGGTGCTCGCCGAAGGCGCCAGACTGCGCCAGCAGCACCCCTGGCTGCGGCACCAGGACGCGCTGGGCGCCGGTATCCTGGCCTTCGCCTTGCTCGGCATGCTCGGCTCGGCAGCGCTCTACATCAGCGGTCATATGGCCTGGTGGGTGTGCCTGCTGCTCAATGCCTTCCTCGCCTCGCTGACCCACGAGCTGGAACACGACCTGATCCACAGCATGTACTTTCGCAAGCAACGCCTGCCCCACAACCTGATGATGGGCCTGGTCTGGCTGGCGCGCCCGAGCACCATCAACCCGTGGATACGCCGCCACCTGCACCTTAACCACCACAAGGTCTCCGGGACCGAAACCGATATGGAGGAGCGCGCCATCACCAATGGTGAACCGTGGGGCGTTGCGCGGCTGCTGATGGTGGGGGATAACGTGATGTCGGCGTTTATCCGCATGCTGCGGGCGAAAACCTGGGGCCACAAACTCAAGATCCTCAAGCGCTCGCTGCTGGTGTACGCGCCATTGGCTCTGCTGCATTGGGGCGCGTGGTATGTGTTCCTCGGTTTCCATGCCGCCAATGGCATTGCCAGCCTGATGGGCGTGCCGATCGCCTGGTCAGCCAACACCTTGCAGGTCATGCAGGTCATCGACATCGCCGCCGTGGTCATCATCGGCCCCAACGTGCTGCGAACCTTTTGCCTGCACTTTGTCAGCTCCAACATGCATTACTACGGCGATGTGGAGCTGGGCAATGTGATCCAGCAGACCCAAGTGCTCAACCCCTGGTGGATGTGGCCGCTGCAGGCGTTTTGCTTCAACTTCGGCAGCACCCACGGCATCCATCATTTTGTCGTGAAGGAACCGTTTTACATCCGCCAGATGACGGCCAAAGTGGCGCACAAAGTCATGGCCGACATGGGCGTGCGCTTCAATGATTTTGGCACGTTTTCGCGGGCCAACCGGCTCGGCTTTCCACCGCCAGCAGGGCTTCGATCAGCACCTTCGCCGCAGGCGACAAACGCACCCCAGCGCGGCTGATCACGCCGCAGCGGTGGTTCAAGCTCTCCAGGGTGTGAGGCAGGTTGCGCCAGTGCAGCAGCGTCAGCTCACCGTGGGTGAACGCGTCGGCGAAGGCCTCTTCTGGCCCCAGGCCGATGGCGTCTGACTGCTGCACGAGGGTGGCCAGAGAGGAAAACTGCTCCAGCTCGACAGCGGGCGCAAAGTCGATGCGCCCGCTGAGGTTGGCCAGTACCTTGCGAATGCCGGGCGCCATCAAGGGCGCGGCCAACGGGTAATCGAACAGGTCATTGGTGGAGAGGCTGTCCTTGGCCAGCAGCGGGTGCCCGGTGCGGCAGAAAAACGCCATGCGCCGCGGGGTCAGGGCCTGGGTCTGAAAGTTCGGATCGGCTTCAAAGTGACGCACATCGGCGATAAAGAATTCGATCTCTTCCCGGCTCAGGCTGCGCCCCAGTTTTTCCCAGTTATCCACCTGCAGGGCGGCGCGTACCTTGGGGTAGGTCGTGATAAAACGGGCGATGGTCACGGGCACCAGGTTGACCGCCGCCACTGCATCGCTGCCAAACCGAACCTCGCCCGCGTCGAGCTTGGTCATGCGCGTGACTTCATGGCTCAGCAGCGCCGCACCTTGCACCAGGCCCAAAGCGTGCTGCAGCACCACCTGGCCTTCGGGCGTCGGGCGCAGGTCTTTGTTGGCGCGATCCACCAATACACAGCCGAACTCCTGCTCCAGGCCCTGGATGCTGCGGCTGAAGGCCGGCTGGGTAATCCCCATGGCGTCGGCGGCGCGCACGAAACTGCGGTACTTGTTGAGCGCAATGAAGTAGCGCAGTTGGCGGAGATCCATGGCGGCCCGACGTGCGAAAGGAGAACCGCGATTTTAAGGCGCTTGCTTATTCCGTCAACGAAGCGATTTTGTTTTATCTAGACCTTAAATGCATATCTATAGAGCAGGCACCGTGCGATAGGTCGCGGGACTGAACACCCGCGTCACCAGCAGCATCGCCACTACGGTGACTGTCAGCACCACCCAGGCGCTGACAAAGTTGCCGGTCAGTTCGCGCAGCCAGCCGGTCAGCCACGGCGAAATCGCGTTGATCAAAAAGCCTACGCCTTGCACGAAAGCCGCCAGTTGCCCGGCTTGGCGCGGGTCGCGGTGGTGGTCGAGGGTCAGCAGCAGGCTCAGGGCAAAACATGCGCCCAGGCCGAAGCCGCACAAGGCCACCCACAGGTGGGGATATTCCTGCGGCGCGATGATCAGGCCGAGGTAGCCGAGGGTTTGCGCCAGCAGGCTGATGCCCAGCAACGGTCGACGGTCGATACCGCGTTGTGCCAACACCGGCATCAGCAGCGCGGCGATCACCTGGAAGATGGTCATGAAGGCCAGCAACGAACCACTTGGCAATACGCCCCAGCCCAATTGCTGATAGTACGCCGGCAGCCACGCCACCATGCTCATATAGCCGCAATTGACCAAGCCGAAGTACAGCGCCAACAGCCAGGCCCGCCGGTTGCGCAGGCCCGTGAACGCGGGCACTGGCTGCGGGTTTCTCGCCGCGCCCAACGGCAACCAGGCCCATAGCAATAACGCCCCGAGCGCCGGCAACAGCCACACACCCAACCCGGCCTGCCATTGCTCGAAATGCGTGGCCACTACCGGGCTCAGCAGCGCCGCCAACCCGCCACCGGCCATCAGCGAAGCGGAGTACACGCCCATCGCCACCGGCACGCGGTGATGAAATTCGCGCTTGATCATCGCCGGCACCAACGCCTGGATCAGCGCCACACCGGCGCCACCGAGCAATGCCGTGACCAGCAGCGCCGACGCCTGGCCCAGCAGCCAACGCGCCAGGCACGCGAGCAGAATCATCATCAAGCCCAGCGCAATGCCACGCCGTTCGCCGAGCCGTGCCTCCACGCGCACGCCGACCAGCGCCACCAGGCCCATGCACACCACCGGCAGGCTGGTGAGCAGCGCACTGCTCTGGAAACTCAGGCCAGTGGCCTGGCGGATCTCGCCGAGCAACGGGCTGATGGAACTGAGGATCGGCCGCAGGTTGAGGCCGAGCACCACCAGCAGGCCCCAGCCGGCGAAGGATTTATTCAGGGGCATGCAGGGTTTTCCATCGGTGATACAGCGCGGTCATGGCGGCGTCGGGCAGGTGTTGGATCGGCAGGCGCTGTTCGCTCAGTGGCAGGCCGACCTGCTGCCCAATCACCGCCGTCGACAGGCCGAACGGTTCGGCCATTGCGTTGCTGGCGGCAAACACCACGCGCGCTACGCCGCACAGGTACATGGCGCTCAAGCACATCGGGCAGGGTTGGCCACTGGCGTATATCACGCAGCCTTCCAGGCGCGCGCCTACGCGTTGGCTGGCCGCGCGAATCGCCAGCAGCTCGGCGTGGGCGGTGGGGTCCTGGGTCAGGTGGATCTCATTGACGGCTTCGACCAGCACCTCGCCATTGAGCGTCAGCACGGCGCCGAACGGTCGACCACCTTGGGCCACATTGGCGCTGGCCAGGGCTACGGCGCGTTGCAGGTGCTGATGATCGTCGGTCATTGCGGTCCCTCTGGGCAGAATGGAAGGTGAAGTATGGTCAGCGGCCGGGGTATTCTGAAATTAAATATAACCATGCCAACCAGTGGCAAATGGAATGGTGACGCGCCATGTTCGACCCCGTGTTGTTACGCAGTTTTGTTGCCGTGGTGGACTGCGGCAACTTCACCCGCGCTGCCGAGCGCCTGCACTTGACCCAATCCACCGTGAGCCAGCAGATCCGCCGCCTGGAAGATGGCGTGGCATGCCAGTTGCTGGACCGCGACCAGCGCCGCGTGGTGGCCACCGCTGAGGGCGAGCGCTTGCTGGCCTATGCGCGGCGCATTCTGGCACTGCATGAAGAAGCCGCTGACGTGTTGATCAGCCAGCAAAGCGACGGCGTGTTGCGCCTCGGGGTGCCGGAGGACTTTGCCGCCGAACGCCTGATGCCGTTGCTGTCAGCGTTCGTGGCGGCCTACCCGCGCGTGCGTCTGGAGGTGACCAGTGGCCTGGGCCCGGAGTTGCAACGGCAGTACCGCGCGGGCGAATTCGACGTGTTGCTGGTCAAGCAGATGGGGGACAGCGATGACTGCCTGGCCTCATGGCCGGAACCGTTGTGCTGGGTCGACAGCCGCAGCACGCCGTCCCTGGGGCGCGACCCGCTGCCGCTGGTGGCGTTTCCGGTGGGCGGTTTGTACCGCAATGAAATGCTCCACCACCTGGAAGTCGGCGGCTGGCGTTGGCGCATCGGTTATTCCAGCGCCAGCCTGGCCAGCGTGTGTTCGGCAGTGGCGGCGGGGTTGGGGATCAGCTTGTTGCCGCGAAGGGTGGTGCAGGCCGGGCATGTGGTACTCGGCGAGCACAGTGGTTTGCCCAGGGTGCAGGGCGTGCGGCTGGCGTTATATGGCCGCAGTGGGTTGGGCGCGGCCGGGCAAACGTTGCAAAGCCAATTGCTCGACTTATGCGCAAACAGCCCAGCGTAAAACGGTCGACGGCCTTTTATTGGCAAGCCCGCGCGCCACACGCGATGCCTTTCAGGAATATTTTTTATGCCCTTAAGGCATTCAAAAATGGCGCCTTCGCCACAGGCCAGGCGGGCCGTGGCTTGGGTGTTTCAGGACGGTTCATTTATTCAATTTAGATCTATCTATAACTTTAAAGATTACTTTAAGAGATAAGCGTCTGCCCCCGATGATTCAGCCCTCGACGGCCGCTTTGGCAGGCCTGTCGGTTTTTGGGTGTGAAAACCGTAGGGAGTGAATCAATGGGCAATGTCCAGACCGCCGCCAGTGCACGCGAGGCGCAATGGCGCCAGGCACCGGGTGGTGAGTTGGTCGACCTTGGCCGGCCGCACCGCGCGCCCTTGGGGCAATTGCGTTTGCAGAAAACCCCGAAGCGTTTTGCGAGTCGTCGCGAAGGGGTTCTGCTCGGGTTGCTGGTGGTGGCCCTGCACGGTGCGCTGATCTATTGGCTGAGCCAGAAGCCCACGCCGGTGCTGCCAATCGTGCCGCCGGAAATCCCACCGATGACCATCGAATTTTCCCAACCCGCGCCGCCGGTGGTTGAACCGCCACCGCCGCCGCCTGTAGTCGAGCCTCCGCCGCCGGTAGTCGATGAGTTGGCCGCCAAACCAGCGCCGCCGAAACCTGTTCCAAAACCCAAGCCGAAGCCGGTGCCGAAACCTGAACCCAAACCTGTGCCAAAAGCGGTCGAGCAACCGCCTGCGCCACCGACGCCTGCGCCTCCAGCGCCTCCAGCGCCACCGGCACCTTCACCTGCGCCGGTGACACCTGCTTCGGCCAACGCCGCGTACTTGAAGAACCCGGCGCCGGAGTACCCGTCGCTGGCCCAGCGCCGTGGTTGGGAAGGCACCGTGCTGCTGCGCGTGCATGTGTTGGCCAGCGGCAAGCCGGGTGAGGTCCAGGTCCAGAAAAGCAGCGGTCGCCAGCAACTCGACGACGCCGCACTGGCCGCCGTGAAACGTTGGAGTTTCGTGCCGGCCAAGCAGGGCGATGTGGCCCAGGACGGCTGGGTCAGCGTGCCGATCGATTTCAAGATTCACTAACTATTCGGCAGCGGTGTGTTGGACACGCCGCCACCTGCACAGAGGGAAAACATCATGGCATTAGCATCTCCACTTGAATCCATTGAAAGCGCGGTGATCTGGCTGCTGGTGGCCTTTTCGGTCGCCACCTGGGGCTTTGCCTTGCTCAAGGCTGTGCAGTTCAGTCGCCTCAGGGCGCAGGATCGAAAATTCCACAATCAGTTCTGGGCGGCGTCGAGCCTCGACTCGGCTGCCGAGCTGGCCGAAACCCAACCCGGCGCTGCGGCCCGTGTGGCCCAGGCCGGTTATGCCGCGATCCAGGTCGGCGATGCGCCGCACGCGGCTGACTTGAGCCAGGCCATCAACCATCAGGACCGTCTCGAACGAGCGCTGCGCCAGCAGATCGTGCGTGAGCGTCGCTCGCTCGAAACCGGCCTGGCCGTGGTCGCCAGTATCGGCAGCACCTCGCCGTTTATCGGTCTGTTCGGCACCGTGTGGGGGATCATGGAAGCGCTGAAGGGGATCAGCGCCGCCGGTTCCGCCAGCCTGGAAACCGTGGCCGGCCCGATTGGTGCGGCGTTGGTTGCCACCGGTGTCGGTATCGCCGTCGCCGTGCCGGCCGTGTTGGTCTACAACTACTTCCTGCGCCGCTTGAAGCTGACAGCGGCCGACCTCGATGACTTTGCCCACGATTTTTACAGCCTGGCGCAGAAGCATTCTTTCCGCGTGCTGTTGCACCCTGCGCTGACGAAAAGCGCGGCGGGTAACCCGCAAAAAGTGAAGGAGGCGTCCTGAGATGGCCTTCTCAACCCAAGACAGTGATGAGGTGCTGAGCGAGATCAACGTCACGCCGCTGGTGGACGTGATGCTCGTGCTGCTGGTGGTGTTTATCGTCACCGCGCCGCTGCTGACCAATGCGATTCCGATCAACCTGCCCAAGACCCAGGCCGTGGCCCCGGTAGAGCAGAAAGACCCGCTGGTGGTGAGCATCGACGGCGCCGGCAAACTGTTTATCAACAAGGACGCAATCCAGCCGGACCTGCTCGAATTCAACCTGCAGGCGGCCAAGGCCAAGGACCCCGATGTGCGGGTGCAACTGCAGGCGGACGATGGCGTGAACTACGGCGAAGTGGCGCGAGCCATGGCGTCTATCGAACGCGCGGGCATTACCAAGCTGTCGGTGATTACCGCTCGTTAGTGTTAAAAGCCTCGACGATTTTTGGGCCGTTTCCTTGGCAGGGTGCGGCCTTTTTTTTGCCTGGTATTTACCTGATTTCCCCTGTGCAACCCGATCCATGTGGGAGCTGGCTTTCCTGCACCCACATTTTTAAGTATCCGTGTGATTGATATTTTGGTTATTAATAAATAGCTTCTTATTCCTTAACGAATATAACCCGCGTCCCTATACTGACCAGCAACGTTAAACGCTGCAGGAGGGCACACCCATGCACAGCGAGTCGATTCGTTATCTGATCGTGCCGGGCTGGCAAGGATCGCCAGAAGAACATTGGCAAAGCCATTGGCAAAACAGCCTGCCCAACAGTGCGCGCGTGGAGCAGGCCGATTGGTTGACGCCGCGTCGCGAAGACTGGGTGGCCGCGCTGGCTGAAGCGATCGCTGCCGACAGCACGCCGGTGATTCTCATCGCCCACAGCTTGGGTTGCATCACCGTCGCCCACTGGGCGGCCACTGCGCCGGTGCATTTCCTGCGGCAGGTACGCGGTGCCTTGCTGGTGGCCCCGGCCGATGTCGAACGTCCGGCCTGTTCGCCGGCGCTACGCAACTTCGCGCCGATCCCGACCGACCTGCTGCCATTTCCCAGCCAGGTGGTCAGTTCCGATAACGACAGCGCCGTCAGTGCCCCAAGGGCGTTGGAGCTGGCCCGTCACTGGGGCGCCGAAGCCGGCATTTTGTCGGGTGCCGGGCATATCAATGTGAAGTCCGGCCACCAGCGTTGGGAGCAGGGGTTCGCCTATCTATATCGTCTCCAGAGCCGCCTCGAGCATCACGCCCGGCGCACTGCCTGAACATTTTCAACGCCCCGTCCCTGAGTGGATTTGGGGCGGGAGCCTGCCATGAGTCATGAAACCTTCGGCCAGCCACTGCTGACCTTCCCCGACGCCGAAAAGAGCCCGCTGAGCATTCGCGCCAAGGCGCTGGTGTTTGTCGACCCGCGTTCACGGCAACTGCGTGAAGCGCTCGAAAGCCTCGCGCCGCGTGCCTTGCCCGTGTTGATTCGCGGCGAGACCGGTAGCGGTAAAGAGCTGCTGGCGCGGCATATCCACCGTGGCAGCGACCGCGCCGGGCTGTTTGTGTCGGTCAACTGCGGCGCGATCAGCCCCACCTACGCCGACGCCGAATTGTTTGGCTACGCCGCAGGCAGCCACAGCGGCGCGGCCAGCAGTCGGGCCGGGTGGTTCGGCTCGGCCAACGGCGGCACCTTGTACCTGGACGAAATCGGTGACTTGCCGCTGCCGATCCAGGTGAAATTGCTCGCGGCCTTGGAAAATCACGAAGTCACTCGCGTTGGCGCACATCAGCCCAGCCCGGTGGATGTGCGGCTGGTCGCAGCCACCAGCATCGACCTGGCCCAAGCCGTGGCGGCGGGCAAGTTTCATGAACGTCTATTCCATTACTTGAGCGAAGGCCAGTTGGACCTGCCGGCCTTGCGTGAACGGGTCGGCGACATCCTGTCCCTGGCCGAATACTTCCTCGGCATCTACAGCCAGCGCCTGGACCTGCCGGTGCCGCTGATCAGTGACGCCGCCCAGCGCGTGCTGGAACACCACAGTTGGCCGGGCAATACCCGCGAGCTGGAAAACGTCATTCACTTCGCGCTGTTGGTGAGCAGTGGCGATGAAATTTTGCCCGAGCATTTAAACCTGCCGGCGGCGGGCTCACCCCTTGAGCAACTGCAACGGATTTTCGCCAACGCCAGCCCCGCCGAGCAGCAAACCTTGCTCAAATTCCTAAATGAACAAAATGGAATATCAACGTGAATAAAAGATATTGTTCGGGAATAAAAAATCTAGGTATTGTCCACCCCACGCCGCGATAGCACTTCGCTGGCACACCACAAAAAAACGGTCGTCAGAGACGCCCCGGAATTTCGATAAGGACACTGCATGAAAAAGGTTCTGTTGTTTACCGCACTGGCGGCTGCCCTGACTGCAAGCTTCGCCCAGGCCAACGAGAAACTGGTCGTTGCGGCCACCCCGATCCCGCACGCCGAGATCCTTGAGCTGGTCAAGCCGACCCTGGCCAAAGAAGGCGTGGACCTGGAAATCAAGGTGTTCACCGACTATGTGCAGCCCAACACACAGGTTGCCGAGAAGCGCCTGGACGCCAACTACTTCCAGACCCTGCCGTACCTGGAAAACTTCAACAAGGGCAAGGGCACCAACCTGGTCACTGTGATCGGTGTGCACGTTGAACCGATCGGCGGCTACTCGAAGAAGATCAAGAATATTTCCGAGCTTAAAGACGGCGCTACCGTGGCCATCCCGAACGAAGGCTCCAACAGTGGCCGCGCCCTGCTGCTGCTGCAAAAGAATGGTTTGATTACGCTGAAAGACCCGAGCAATGCGCTGTCCACGCCGAAAGACATCGCTTCCAACCCAAAACACCTGAAGTTCAAAGAGCTGGAATCGGCCTTGCTGCCACGCGTGCTGGACCAGGTTGACCTGGACGTGATCAACACCAACTACGCCCTGGAAGCGGGCTTGAACCCGGCGAAAGATGCGCTGATCATCGAAGATGCCAAGTCGCCTTACGTGAACTTCCTGGTCGCTCGCCCGGACAACAAGGACAGCGACGCTGTGCAGAAACTGGCCAAGGCGCTGACCAGCCCGGAAGTCAAAGCCTTCATCGAGAAGAAGTACAACGGCGCGGTAGTGCCTGCGTTCTGATGTAAACAAAACCCCCTTCAAGGTTTGAACGCCGACGGCTTCTACAGCGTCGGCGTTTTTTTATTGGCCTGGAAATACGATCAAACACGGTGGGAGCGGGCTTGCCTGCGATAGCGGTCTGTCAGTTACAGATGCGCTGTCTGATACACCGCATTCGCGAGCAAGCCCGCGCCCACATTGAGTGATGGTGTGTCAGCCAGGTTGGCTATTGATCGCCCTGCGCAGCGCCACCAACCACTTCACCAGTTCCTGCGGATCCAGCGGTTTCGCTTGGTTCATTGCTCATTCCCTCGAAAAAAACAGCCGTCCTGCGACCCCAAGACCATAGCCGTCACCGGCCAAACCCGCGAATCCGGCGGTTATCTTTTTGGGTGATATCAATATGCTATTTAGGTATTTAAATTTTGCTTTTTATACCTTTAAAGTTCGCGCTACCCGACGTTACCCACGCCGGAACGGACTGCGCTCGCTGCATTACCCTTGCGGCGTCATGGACTCACGATGACCTTCGATTTCGCTTTTATCCTCAGCACCCTGCCGGCGTTTCTCAGTGCCGTGGGGGTGACGCTGCAAGTGGGCTTGATTGCCATTGCCAGCTCCTTGCTGGTGGCGCTGATCAATGCGGCGCTGCTGGTGTTTCGCACGCCCTACCTGTCGCGCCTGGTGGCGCTGTATGTGGAGTTGGCGCGTAACACGCCGCTGCTGATCCAACTGTTCTTCGTGTACTTCGCCTTGCCGGCCCTGGGTTTCAATATTTCCGGGTTCTGGGCGGCCATCATCACCATGACGTTCCTGGGCGGCGCGTACCTCACCGAAGTGCTGCGCGCCGGTGTCGAAGCGGTACCGCTGGCGCAGATCGAGTCGGGCAAATCCATCGGCCTGTCCGACTGGCAGTTGCTGCGCCATGTGATCCTGCCCCAGGCCGGCATTCTCAGCCTGCCGGCGCTGTTCGCCAATTTCATCTTCCTGCTCAAGGAGACCACCGTGGTCTCGGCTGTGGCCGTGCCGGAAATTCTCTACACCACCAAGAGTTACATCGCGCTCTACTACAAAACCTACGAGATGCTCGCCGTGCTGACGCTGATTTGCGTGCTGTTGTTCTTGCCGCTGTCGCTGCTGCTCAGCCGCCTGGAAAGGAGGCTCCAGCATGGCCAGTTCGGGTCTTGAGTTGCTGTGGGTGTCATTGCCGCAACTGGGCAAGGGCGCTGCGCAAACCCTGTCGATTTCGTTTTTGAGCATTGCCTTCAGCACCGTCGGCGGCGTGCTGTATGGCGTGTTGCGCACGCTGAACAACCGGCTGATCAACCTTGTGCTGCGTGTTTATCTGGAGCTGTTCCGGGCGATTCCGGTGCTGGTGTGGTTGTACCTGTTGTTTTTCGGCCTGCCGATTTTCTTTGGCCTGAGCATCCCGAGCTTTTGGTGCGCGGTGCTGGTGCTGTCGCTATGGGGCGCCAGCGAGGTGGGCGAAGTGGTCCGCGGCGCGTTGCATTCGCTGCCGCGTGGCCAGCGTGAAGCCGGCTTGTCGATTGGGTTGTCCGACCCGCAGCTCTACGGCTACGTGTTGCTGCCCCAAGCCCTAAAGCGTATGACGCCGCCGACCATCAACGTCTACACGCGGATCATCAAGACCAGCTCCCTGGCCGTGCTGATCGGTGTGGTCGATGTGATCAAGGTCGGTCAGCAAATCATCGAGCGCACCTATGAGTCGGTACTGATCTACGGCGTGCTGTTCCTGTTTTTCTTCTTTATCTGCTACCCGTTGTCGGCCGCCTCCAAGGTGCTGGAACGGCGCTGGGCCCAAGCATGAGCGCATTGATCGAGTTCCAGGGTTTCAACAAATTCTTCGGCGAACAGCAGGTGCTCAAGGGCATCGACTTGCGGGTCCAAAGCGGCGAAGTGGTGGTGATCCTCGGCCCCAGCGGCTGCGGCAAAAGCACGTTGTTGCGCTGCCTTAACGGCCTTGAAGTGGCGCACAGCGGCAGCCTGCGCTTTGCCGGCAAGGAGCTGTTGGACCCACACACCGACTGGCGCCAGGTGCGCCAGGACGTGGGCATGGTGTTCCAAAGCTACCATTTGTTTCCGCACATGAGCGTGCTCGACAACATCCTGCTCGGCCCGTTGAAAGTGCAAAAACGCGCGCCGCGCGAAGCCCGCGAGCAGGCAGAAAAACTGCTGGCACGCGTGGGCCTGGCCGACAAGCGCGATGCCTACCCGCGTCAGCTTTCCGGTGGCCAGCAGCAACGCATCGCCATCGTCCGCTCGTTGTGCATGAACCCCCAGGTCATGCTGTTTGACGAAGTCACCGCCGCCCTCGACCCGGAGATGGTCAAGGAAGTGCTGGAGGTGATCCAGGGCCTGGCCCGCGATGGCATGACCCTGCTGATCGTCACCCACGAAATGGCCTTCGCCCGCGCCGTCGCCGACCGCGTGGTGTTTATGGAGGCCGGTCGCATCCTCGAACAACACACCCCCGAAGAATTCTTTACGAACCCGCAAACCGCACGCGCGCAGCAGTTTCTGGAGAAGTTCTCCTTTGTTTCAACACTGCCCAAAAAGACCAAGGAACTGGAGCTGATATGAAAACTGCCAAGTTATTACTGCCACTGCTCGCCGTCGCATTGTTGGCCGGCTGCGATAAGAAGGCTGAAGCGCCCGCGAAACCTGCCGCCGCGGTGAGCTACATCGACAAGATCAAGGCGCGCGACAAGTTGATCGTCGGCGTATTCACCGACAAGCCGCCGTTCGGCTTTGTGAACGAAGCCGGTCGCTACGTCGGCTTCGATACCGACATCGGCCGCCAATTCGCCAAGGACCTGCTGGGCGATGAAAACAAAGTCGAATTCGTCGCCGTCGAGCCGGCCAGCCGTATACCGTTTCTGCAAAGTGACAAAGTCGACCTGATCCTCGCCAACATGACCGTGACCCCGGAGCGCAAGGAAGCGGTGGACTTTACCAACCCCAACCTGAAAGTCGCGGTACAGGCGTTGGTGCCTCAGGGCAGCGCGGTAAAAAGCCTGGATGACTTGGCCTCCCGCACCACCATCGTCACCACGGGTACCACTGCCGATATCTGGCTGACCAAGCACCACCCGGACTGGAAACTGCTCAAGTTCGAGAAAAACTCCGAGTCACTGCAAGCGTTGTCGGCTGGTCGTGGTGACGCGTATGCACAGGACAACTTGGTGTTGTTCAGCTGGGCCAAGCAGAACCCGGGCTACCGTGTGCTGGAGCAGAAACTCGGTGATGAAGCGCCGATTGCGCCAGCGGTGAAGAAGGGCAACGTCGAATTGCGTGACTGGGTGAATAGCGAGTTGGCGAAGTTGGGTGAGGAGAAGTTTTTGCTCAAGTTGTATGACCAATATGTGCGTAAAGAGCTGAGCGATGACACCCGGCCTGAGAGTGTGATTGTTGAAGGCGGGAAGTGGCAGGGTTGATTTTGCGCTGACTGTTCAGCCGCTGTTGCGGGCAAGCTCGCGCTCACAGTTGGCCGCTTTACATCGCTTGGGTGTATTCCCAGTGTGGGCGCGGGCTTGGTCGCGGTGAGCATCGGTCTTTGCGCAACGCTTTGGGTTGCTTTGGGGCTGGGGGGCGTTTCGGTGGATTGGGTACATATCCGTTGCTGCGGTCACGGCGGCTAT
>NZ_LXJP01000045.1:0-62358 GCF_001728855.1 Pseudomonas sp. AP19
TTTTTTTTGTGCTGCCTTTTATCGGTACTGTCAGTTTTAACAGCTATCGTCAGTGTTTCAGATGCGGTTCACTGGCGGAGCGCCGTTGTGCGTATCCAGGGCAACAGTGGGCCAATGGAACCAGCGCCTTATGATCAAACAATTAGCGTGTGCAGTCTTTGTGACGGTAGCCGGGCTTACACCGCTCAAGGCGGAGCAGGGCTGCCCCTATCCCTCATCGGTCAAATACGCGGATGGCTATTTCCAAGCCTCCAGCGGGCAGTCACTGTGGCAAAGCCCTAAAGTTGACGTCGATGATTTCGCCGATCGTTTCATTGGCGCACTCTTCACGCCCGGCAAAGGCCAGGAGCGGGAAAACGGCCACTTGGACAAGTGTGTCTACCGCATGGGCAACGGCCAGATGATGGCTTTGCGGTATGACACACCGGGCAAGCTCGACACCATGTCACTCACGGCCACTTTGCATTGGCAACTCAGCACCGATCCGCTGAATCAGGACGTTTACATCTGCCAGGACAGCCAGCCGGACAATTGTTCATTCACGGTCAGGCGGCTGAAGTAATCACCTGTCAGTAGTCTGATAAGTCGGCCAGGGGATGCCTGCCTTCCCACGCCTTGGTAAAGTGCGCCTGCACCACCGCGTCCGGGACGGTGTTGATATCGGGCCAATGCCAATGGGGCTGCTGGTCCTTGTCGATCAAACGCGCGCGCACGCCTTCGCTGAACTCCGGGTAACGGCAGCAATTGAGACTCAGGGTGTATTCCATCTGGAACACTTGGGCCAAAGACAGGTGGCGAGCCCGCTGGATCTGTTCCCACACCAGATGTGCCGTCAGTGGGCAGCCTTCACTGAGTGTCTTGCCGGCGCGGCTGAAGAGCGGGTCGGCATGCTCGTGCAACGGGCTCAAGGCTCGCCACGCACTGCGCACATCACCCACATCGAGCCACTCATCGATTTGCGCACGGCGTGGTAGCCATTGCGCTTCGGGTTGCTGGCTGATGGCCTCCTGGGCCAACGCCTTGAGCAGGCTGTTGAGCTGCACTGCGGTTTGTTCCTGCCAGTTCAGTTGCAGCAGGCCTTCTATCAACTCTTCTTGCTGGTCATCGCGCAGGAAACGGTCGGCCAGGCCCAGGTCCAGTGCATCACGACCATTGATGTGCGCACCGGTGAGGCCAAGGAATAAACCGAGCTTGCCCGGCAGCCGCGACAGGAACCAACTGGCCCCCACATCCGGGTACAGGCCGATGCTGATCTCGGGCATGGCCAGGCGACTGCTCGGCGTGACGATACGCACCGATGCACTTTGCAGCAGGCCCATGCCCCCGCCCAATACATAGCCGTGGCCCCAGCAAATCAGTGGTTTTGGATAGGTATGCAGGCGATAGTCAAGGCGGTATTCGGCGGCGAAAAACTGCGCGGCCAGGGCGGGCACTTCGCCGGGCAGTTCACGGCAGGCCTGGGCCAGGCTGCGGACTTCGCCGCCGGCGCAAAAGGCTTTTGGCCCATTCCCGCGCAGCAGCACGCAGGCGATGTTCGGGTCTTTGGCCCAGGCATCCAGGCGATCGCTCAAGGCCAGGATCATGGGCAAGGACAGCGCATTCAGAGACTTTTCAGCGTCCAGGCTGGCGATGCCGAGGCGGGCACCGTCGCTGCCGGTCAGCTCTTCGAAGTGCAGGTTCATCGTGACCTCAATCGAGAAAGTGAACGTTCAGTATGAACGCTTCAAAGGAAAGTGCCGGTTGTGTGTCAGATCAATTGACAAGCGGGGTCGGCTTTCCTAGGGTTCGCCCATTCTTTTTTACACGATGAACACACCATGACCGAAGGCGACCGCATCAAACTCGAACCCAGCTGGAAACATGCCCTGCGGGATGAGTTCGACAAGCCCTACATGGCCGAACTGCGCGAGTTCCTGCGCCAGGAGCATGCCGCCGGTAAAGAGATTTACCCGCCGGGCCCGCTGATTTTCAATGCGCTTAACTCCACGCCGCTGGACAAGGTCAAGGTGGTGATCCTCGGCCAAGACCCGTATCACGGCCCTGGCCAGGCCCATGGTCTGTGTTTTTCGGTACAACCGGGCGTGCCGACGCCGCCGTCCCTGGTGAATATTTACAAAGAGCTCAAGCGCGACCTGAACATCGACATTCCCAACCACGGTTGCCTGCAAAGCTGGGCGGATCAGGGCGTGCTGATGCTCAACACCACCATGACCGTAGAGCGTGCCAATGCCAACGCGCATGCCGGTAAAGGCTGGCAGTTCTTTACTGACCGAATTATCGAAGTGGTCAGTGAGCACCAGCCACACCTGGTGTTCCTGTTATGGGGCGCGCATGCGCAAGGCAAGCAGAAGTTGGTGGATGCGACCAAGCACCTGGTGCTGACGTCGGTGCATCCGTCGCCGCTCTCGGCGTATCGCGGGTTTCTGGGGTGCGGGCATTTCAGCCGGACCAACAAGTTTCTTGAGCAGAATGGCGAGACGCCGATCGAGTGGCGGTTGCCGCCTGGTTGAGGGCCATCGCCATCGACGGTGGGAGCGGGCTTGCGCGCTCCCACATTTTAAGCCGTCTCAGGGCTTAAGCGTGGTCTGGCTGGCGGTTCCAGTGCCGGAACAAGGGCTCCGCCAGAAACAGAACAAACAACAAACGCATGACCTGCATCGCCGTCACCAAGGGCACCGACAGTTGCAGGGTCTCGGCGGTGAGGCTCATTTCGGCAATGCCGCCCGGCATCATGCCCAGCGTCAGTGAGCGCAAGTCCAGTTGCGTCATGGCGCTCAAGCCAACTGCCGCCAACGTCGCCAGCGCCATGGTCAACGCCGTACCTACCAGCGTACGCGCCATGAACGACGGTGCTCGACGAAAGAACTGACGGTTGAAGTGGCAGCCCAAACCGCTGCCGATCAGCCATTGGCCGATCTGGCTGCCGCCGTCGGGCAGGCCGATATGCAAGTCCCAGACAACACTGGCAGTCGCGCTGACCAGCAGCGGCCCGAACAGCCACGGGTTGGGTTGGCGCAAACGCTGCCACCCCAATGCCACCAGTGCACCCAGCGGAAACAGCAGCGCCAGCCACGTCCAGCTCACGGGCGCCGGATGAAACTGCGGCGCACCGCCTTCGAGCAAATACTTGAAGATCGCCGGCATACACAGCACCACCACCAGCACACGCAAACTCTGCCCCGCCGCGACCCGGCTGAGCACCGCGCCGTTGCGTGCGCCGAGGTTGACCATCTCACCGGAGCCGCCCGGCATGCTGGAGAAAAACGCGGTGGCGCGGTCCTCACCGCTGCGGCGCATCAACCACACGCCGACGATGCTCGACGCACTGGTGATCAGTGCGCCGAAGAAAATCAGGCCGAAGTGGCTCATCACCTGCTCGATCACCACCGGCGTGAAGTGCAGGCCGATGCCAATGCCGACCACCCACTGGCCGCATTTGCGCCCGCCGGGAATCTCCGCCAACTGCCACGGCGTCAGGCAGCGCACCACAATGATCGCCAGCAACGAGCCGACCATATACGGCAAAGGCCAGCCGACGAGGCTGGCCAGGTAACCGCCGGCCAGGCCGACCAGCGGTGTTGCCCACCAGTGTTTAAAGGTGACCTCAGACATCGGCCAGGGCACGACGCTGCAGGGCACGTTTACGGTAGATACGCACCAGCGGGAAGGCCAGCATCAGCACGGTCAGCACCCACACCCCGAACGTGATCGGGCTTGACCAGAGGATGTCCAGCGCACCGTTGGAGATCGACAGTGCACGGCGCAGGTTTTGCTCCATCAGGCCACCGAGGATAAAGCCCAGCAGGACCGGCGACAGCGGGAAGTCCAGCTTGCGCAGGATGTAACCGAAGATGCCGATGCCGACCATCAGGAACAGGTCGAAGGTGGTGGCGTGAACCGCGTACACACCGATCGCGGTGATGATGGCGATTACCGGCACCAGTGCCCAGTTCGGCACGGCGAGGATGCGCGTGAAGATGCGGATCATCGGGATGTTGAGGATCACCAGCATGATGTTGGCGACAAACAACGAAGCGATCAGGCCCCAGACGATGTCCGGCTGTTGTTGGAACAGCAGTGGACCGGGGGTGATGTTGTACAGCGACAGGGCGCCGATCATCACTGCCGTGGTGCCCGAGCCGGGCACGCCCAGGGTCAGCATCGGCACCAGGGCGCCGCAGGCGGAAGCGCCGATCGCGGTTTCCGGAGCGGCGAGGCCGCGCATGTCACCCTGGCCGAATTTGCCGCTGGCACCCGCCAGGCGTTTCTCGGTCATGTAGGCAACGGCTGACGCCAGTGTTGCACCGGCACCTGGCAATACGCCCATGATGAAACCCAGCAGGCCGCAGCGGATGTTAACCACGAACACCGAGGACGCTTCCTTCAGGTTGAACATCATCCGCCCGGTGGCTTTCACCGCCTCCTGGCCACGGTGGGTTTTTTCCAGCAGCAAGAGAATCTCGCTGATGGAGAACAGGCCCAGCACCAACACCACGAATTGAATGCCGTCGGTGAGGTGGATGTTGTCGCCGGTAAAGCGGTACACGCCGCTGTTGGCGTCGATACCGACGGCCGACAGGAACAGGCCGATCAGCGCCGCAACAAAGGTCTTCAGCGGTTTGTCACCGGCCATGCCGCCGAGGCAGACAATTGCGAAGACCATCAGTACGAAATATTCCGCCGGGCCGAAGGCAATCGCCCATTTGGCCAGCAATGGGGCAAACAGCACCATGCCGCAGGTGGCGATGAACGCGCCGATGAATGAACTCCATGCCGACAACGACAGTGCGACACCGGCCAGGCCTTTGCGGGCCATCGGGTAGCCGTCGAGGGTGGTCATCACGGTGGAGGCTTCGCCAGGAATGTTCAACAGGATCGAGCTGATACGCCCGCCGTACTCGCAGCCCAGGTACACCGCTGCCAGCAGGATCAACGCCGATTCCGGCGGCAGGCCCAGGGCGAACGCGATGGGGATCAACAAGGCCACGCCGTTGATCGGGCCCAGGCCCGGCAGCAGGCCGACCACGGTGCCGATCAAGGTGCCGCACAGCGCGGTCACCAGGTTGTAAGGGGTCAGTGCAACGCCGAAGCCCTGGCCCAAATAGCTGAACGTATCCATATCAGTTCTCCAGAACTTCGAGCAGGCCGAGGGGCAGCGGTACATCCATGGCTTTATCGAACAGCAGGTAAAGGCCGATGGCCATCAGGCTGACGATCACCAGGCTGGGCATCCAACGGCCGCCATACAGGCGCGCCATCGGGATGCCGATCAGCATGCTGCTGAGGATGAAACCCAGGGACTCGAAGGTCGCCGCAAACACGATCAACAAGGTGACGCAGATACCGATCTTGACCAGCGTGTCGCGGTCCAGGGCGGGTTCTTCCTCGGTGTGTTGGGTCGGTTGTGGGCGAAACAGCATGTAGATCAGGCCCAGGCTCATCAGCCCGAGCATCAGCAGCGGGTAGGCGCGAGGCCCGACCGGCTCGTAGGAAAATGCCGCCTGATACGGCCAGGCCATCAGTGCCAGACCGGCGCAGGCCAGCAGCATCACCGCGGCGAAAATGCGTTGTAAGAGCATGTGCAACTCCTGGGCCGCGCCCTCCATTGATGAAGGCGCGGCCGCGCGAAAGAGGGGCGTTTACTGGATCAGGCCGAACTCTTTGGCCAGCACTTTGTAGTCAGCCACCTGTTTCTTCACGTAGGTGTCCAGCTCCGGGCCGGTCAAGGCGAACGGGAACAGCTCGCGCTGGTCACGCAGCTTGGCGAATTCCTCGGAGGCCAGCAGCTTGTCGAATGCCTCTTTCCACCACGCGTAGTCGGCGTCGCTGACCTTTGGCCCGAGGTAGAAGCCGCGGACGACCGGCCAGACGATGTCGTAGCCTTGCTCTTTGGCGGTAGGAATGTTCTTCATTTCTGGCTCGTCCAGGCGCTCTTCGGCGAACACCGCGAGCAGGCGCATGTCGCCGCTGAGGATGTGCGGCATGGAGTCGGAGATGTCGGTACTGCCCACCTGGATATGGCCGCCGAGCAGGGCGGTAGCGATTTCACCGCCGCCTTCGAGGGCCACATAGCGCAGCTCACGCGGGTTGATCCCGGCGGCTTTGGCGATCAGCGCGGTTTGCATCCAGTCCTGACTGCCGACGGTGCCACCGGAACCGATCACCACGCTGCCTGGATCTTTCTTCAAGGCTTTTACGAGATCGTCGAGGCTCTTGTAGGGCGAATCGCTTTTGACTGCGATGGCCCCGTAACTGGTGCCCACCGCCGCCAACCAGCGCACGGCGCTTTCATCGAAGCGGCCGAATTTGCCTTGGGCCAGGTTCAACAGGGAACCGCTGGACCAGGCCACCAGCGTGCCCGCGTCCGCCGGGCGCTGTGCTACCACCGCGTTATAGGCCACCGCGCCCACGCCGCCAGGCATGTAGGTGACGCGCATCGGCTTGCTCAGCAACTTCTCGTTGACCAGCGCGCTTTGCGCCAGTTTGCAGGTCAGGTCAAAACCACCGCCGGGTGAGGCCGGGGCGATGCACTCCGGGCGTTTCGGTTCGTCGGTGGCCAGCAGTTGGCCGGCGAACAGCATGCAACCGGCGGCGAGGGCCAATTTACGCAGTGAATAGGTCATTTTTATCTCCGTCTTTGTTGTTATTAGAGGCTTCTTACCAAAGTGCGAGGCTATAACTCACCAGCACACGCACTTCATCCGCATCACGGGCCGAATAGTTGGAACGGTACGTGGCATTACGCAGGCGCAGGGCGACATCCTTGAATGTGCCGCTTTGCACGATGTAGCGGATCTCGCTGTTGCGTTCCCACTCTTTGCCGGTCTCACCGTTCCTGAGCTTGATGTTGTCACCCGACAGGTAACGGCTCATGAAACTCAGGCCGGGAATCCCCAGCTTGGCGAAATCGTAGTCGTAGCGCGCTTGCCAGGAGCGTTCTTCAGCGCCGGCAAAGTCGTTGATCTGCACGAAGTTGACAAGGTACGGATCGCTCCCATCCACGTAGGGAAAGGCGCTATCGCCAGACATGTGCTGGTAGCCGGCGCTGAGCTTATGGCCGTTGAGGGCATAGCTGAACAGACCGTTGAGGGATGTGTTGTCGATCTTGCCGCCACGGGCGCTGCCGGTGTCATCGCTGATGGCCACGCGCAGGTCGGCGCCGAAGGTGCCAGGCCCCAATGGGCGTGCGGCCACCAGGCCGAGGAAGTGCTGACGGTAGACGTCGTCGAGTTGGGCGAAGTGGTAGCTGCCGGTGATTTTGTCGGCGAACTTGTAGTCCACGCCACCGAAGTTGAAGTGCTTGCCGGTGGCACCGCTGACGAAGCGGCTGTTCTTGTTGTTGAGGGCGATGTCTTCGTAGTCGGTGGAGTCGCGGTCCTTGGCTTTGTCCAGGCGGCCACCGGTAAACACCAGGTTCTTGAATTCTTTCGAGGTCAGCAATCCGCCGTTGAAGGTCTGCGGCAGAATGCGGCCGTCATTGGGTTTGAGGATCGGCAGTTCGGGGATCAGCGCGCCGATTTTGAGTTCGGTAGCGGAGATTTTCACTTTGCCGGTCAGGCCGAGTTTGGAGTATTCGTCGACAGCCCGACCGTTGTCGGTGGGCAGCAGGCCAGAGCCGGTGCGGTCGGGGCTGGAGTCGAGCTTGACGCCGAGCATGCCCAATGCATCCACGCCAAAGCCGACGGTGCCGTCGGTGTAGCCCGATTGCAGGTTGAGCATGAAACCCTGGGCCCATTCATCGCGTTTGGATTGCTGCGCACTCGTGCCGTCGCGGAAGTCGCGGTTGAAGTACATGTTGCGGGTTTCAAGGGTGGCGCTGCTGTCTTCGAAGAAGGCAGCCTGGCTCAGCGGCGAAAAGCCGGCAAGGGCCGTGGCGCTGGCAAGGGCGGTCTGGGTAAGGCGAGAAAAACGAACAGGCGGGCAAGCCTGGGGCTGTGTCGACAGCATCGTTGTGCACTCCGTTATTGTTCTTATTTTGGCGAAAACGCTTCAAGGCGTTTTTCTGGCGCTACGGATCAGGTAGCTCGGCGGGCTTTACCCACCGTGACTGGATGCTAAAGGGCGAAGCTTTCACTAACCTTTCAGCTGTCTTTCAATGTTTTCGGGCTTCACAGGGCAGGCGGCGCCTGTAAACTGCCCGCCAAAGCGTGGCGTCGACCATGCCAGAATGAGGTGAAAAACCATGCGTGTCCTCTTGGTTGAAGACCATTTGCAACTTGCCGAAAGTGTTGCCCAGGCGCTCAAGAGCACGGGTTTGACCGTCGACGTGTTGCACGATGGGGTGGCCGCGGACCTGGCCTTGAGCAGCGAGGAGTACGCGGTGGTGATCCTCGATGTGGGGCTGCCGCGCATGGACGGTTTCGAGGTGTTGGCGCGTCTGCGGGCGCGTGGGAAAAATCTGCCGGTGCTGATGCTCACGGCGCGCAGTGATGTCAAAGACCGCGTGCATGGCCTGAACCTGGGGGCCGATGATTATCTCGCCAAGCCGTTTGAACTGACCGAGCTGGAAGCCCGGGTCAAGGCGCTGTTGCGCCGCAGTGTATTGGGTGGCGAGCGTCAGCAGGCGTGCGGCGTGTTGATCTATGACCTGGATACCCGGCGTTTCACGGTGGGTGGCGAGCTGCTGACATTGACTTCCCGCGAGCAAGCGGTGCTTGAAGCGCTGATCGCCCGGCCGGGTCGCGTGATGAGCAAAGAGCAACTGGCCGCCCAGGTCTTCGGTCTGGATGAAGAAGCCAGCCCCGACGCCATCGAAATCTACGTGCACCGCCTGCGCAAGAAGCTCGATGGCCAACCCATTGCCATTGTGACGTTCCGCGGCCTCGGCTATTTGCTGGAAGCCCGCGATGCATAAGCCCAGCAGCCTGCGCTGGCGCCTGCTGTGGAACCTGGCGCTGTTGCTGGTGGTGTTGATGCTGGCCAGCGGCATGAGTGCCTACTGGAATGGTCGCGAAGCCGCCGACACCGCCTATGACCGCACCTTGCTGGCCTCGGCGCGGACCATCGCGGCTGGCTTGACCCAGGTCGACGGCACCTTGAGCGCGAACGTGCCTTATGTGGCGCTGGACACCTTCGCCTACGACAGCGCCGGGCGCATTTATTACCAGGTCAATGACATCAATCAGAAGCTGATTTCGGGCTACGAAAACCTCCCGGGTCCACCGCCCGGCACGCCGCGCACCGACGACTACCCGGCGTTGGCGCGGTTCTATAACGCCATGTACCAGGGCCAGCATGTACGCGTGGTCAGCCTGCTCAAAGCGGTCTCGGAACCCAACATGAATGGCATGGCGGAAATTCGTGTCGCGGAAACCGATGAGGCGCGCGAAAGCATGGCCCGCAGCCTGATGGCCGATACGTTATTGCGTTTGGGCATGCTGGCCGTCGGCGCGTTGCTGCTGGTGTGGTATGCCGTGAGTGCGGCGCTGCGGCCGTTGGAGCGTCTGCGTACGGCAGTGGAAGAACGTCAGCCCGACGACTTGCGGCCGTTGCCGCTGGTGGAGGTGCAACACGAGTTCGGCCCGCTGGTGCGCTCCCTCAACCATTTTACCGAGCGTTTGCGCGGCCAGTTTGAGCGTCAGGCGCAGTTTATCGCCGACGCCGCTCACGAACTGCGCACTCCGCTGGCAGCGCTCAAGGCCCGGCTGGAGCTGGGCCTGCGCAGCAGTGACCCGGCGACGTGGCGCAGTACCTTGGAAACTGCCGCCCAAGGCACCGACCGCTTGACCCATTTGGCCAACCAACTGTTATCCCTGGCACGTATCGAAAACGGCGCCCGGGCAATTGCCGAAGGTGGCGCACAATTGCTCGACCTCAGCCAACTGGCACGGGAACTGGGCATGGCCATGGCACCGCTGGCCCACGCACGGGGCGTTGCCTTGGCATTGGAGGCAGACGAACCGGTGTGGCTGCGCGGTGAGCCGACCTTGCTGAATGAGCTGCTGAGCAACCTGGTGGATAACGCCCTGGCCCACACGCCGCCGGGTGGGAATGTGATCTTGCGGGTAACCGCGCCGGCCATCCTCGAAGTTGAAGATGATGGCCCGGGTATTCCGCTGGATGAACGGGACCGCGTGTTTGAGCGTTTCTATCGCCGCAGCCAGCAGGGCATGGGCTCAGGCTTGGGGCTGGCGATTGTCGGGGAGATCTGCCGCGCGCACCTGGCGCAGATCAGCCTGCATGACGGTGAGTTGGCGGGGTTGAAGGTGCGGGTGAGTTTTATCGCGGGTTGATCAGTAAAACATCGAGCGCGCTTCATCCAGCTCGGCACGCAGGGCCTCGCTGTACGGGTCGAGGCGCAGCTTCTGGATCGCCGGCAGGCCGGAAACGGACACATTCGCCAGCGGATGGTCGGTGCCTCGGTGGCAATACAGCACGGCGACCTGCACCAGGTCGATGTAGTCCAGGCTCGCGGAGTCGCGCTCCAGGTCCAGGTATTGCCCGGGCAGCTTCGCCAGCATCTCCGGGAAGTCCCAGCCACCGAGCAGCTTGTCCCCAAGCAACGGGTGGATGCTCTCGATGACATGGTTGAGGCTGACGGGGTCGGCGAGCAGTTCGTAGTGGTCTTCGGCGTACGTGAGAATCGGCAGCACGCCAATCTGATGCACCAGCCCGCCGAGGGCCGCCTGGTCGGGCTTGAGATGGCTGTGGCTGCGGCACAACACGTAACTCACACCCGCCACTTCCAGGCTGCGGCGCCACACTTCGCGCATTTTAAGTTCGACGACTTCGGAGCGGGCATGGAAGATTTGTTCCATCACCAGGCCGATGGCCAGGTTGCTGCTGTAGTTGGTGCCCAGCCGGGTGATGGCGGTGTGCAGGTCGGTCACTTCCTGGGTCGCGCGCAGCAGCGGGCTATTGACCACTTTGATCAGGCGCGCCGACAGGGCGGTATCGCGACCGATCACTTTGCTCAAGTGGCTGATGCTGATCTCCGGGTCTTCGGCGGCCTGACGAATTTTCAGGGCCACTTCCGGTAATGTCGGCAGAACCAGGTCATCGTTGTCGATGGCCTTCACCAAAGCCTGTTGGACTTTTTCCGCCAGCTTGTTCATTCATGCTCTCTAGGGTGTTGCAAAAAGGTACGGCGATTAACGCTGGATCTCTTTATCGCGATCCAGTTGGTAAGGCACATCGAGCACGTGCAAGCCGGGTCCTTCCAGAGTGCCTAAGTGCACATCGCCGCTCTCGGCTGCTTCGGCTTGCAGCACGGCCAGAAGTTCAATCGATTGATCAGCTTTTGCCGCGATCACGACTTCACCGATCGCGCTGTTGTGGTTGGGCGAGAACAACGCAGTGCCTGGCTCGGGCAGTTCAGCCGCATCGAGGCTCAGGCGGTACAGGCGACGCTTGAGCTTGCCCAGATACTGCATGCGCGCAACGATTTCCTGACCGGTGTAGCAGCCTTTCTTGAAGCTGACGCCGCCGACGGCCTGCAGGTTGAGCATCTGCGGGATGAACAGTTCGCGGGTCTGCGGCATGACCTGGCCAATACCGGCGCGGATCTGGCCCAGCAGCCATTCATTCAAGTCAGCGTGTTGCAGTTGACTAGCCAATTGATTGCGTACGGTTTCCGCTTGCTCGGCCGGCACCCAAAGCTCAGCGCGGGTGGGAGAGACGCGAATGGCGATCAATGTATCTGTGCGCGCGACGCTGTCGGTCTCGGCCGGCAGCTCAAGGCCAAGAGTCACCAGGGCCGGGTCTGCATTCGATAGGCCGAAACGGACCCAGGCAGGGCTTTCGTCGGTGAGCTTGGATTTGGAGAACACCGCGTATTTTTTCAGATCGGCCAGTTGCGGTTCGAGCAGTTCGGTGGCCATGGCCATGAGCACGCCATCACCTTGCAGCAGGATGCGAAAACTCGACTGCATGCGGCCTTTTTGCGTGCAGCGCGCGCCCAGGCTGGCCTGGGTGTCGCTCAGGTAGTTGAGGTTGCAGGTCAGTTGCCCTTGCAGGAACTTGGCAGCGTCGGAGCCGCGGACGGCGAGAACGCCTTCGTGGTGCAGGGCGCAGAAAAAAGCAGAGTCGGCCATGGGTCATCGCAGGTCAAAAAGTCATGCGTGCATCATAGAGGGGCGTTCGGTAAATGGATAGTTTCCGTATGGGGCGACCAAAGCCGACTGTTCCACTGCCGTCTGGGCTGTATACTTGCGCCCTATTTGAGGAGCGCTCCATGGTCGAAGAAGTAGAAATCAATCGCCTCTACTGGCACAGCCGTCGCGGCATGCTGGAGTTGGACGTGTTGCTGGTGCCTTTCACCAAAGAGGTGTACGCGACGCTCAATAAGGTGGATCGCGACCTCTACGTCAGGCTGCTGACTTGCGAAGACCAGGACATGTTCGGCTGGTTCATGGAGCGCGCCGAATCTGAAGACCCAGAGCTGCAGCGCATGGTTCGGATGATTCTGGACCGTGTCCAGCCCAAGTAATCGTTTCGAATGCCGCTGGCAAGCCTCTCGGCTCTTGCTGGCGGCGTACCTGCTCGCCCAGTTGTTTGCGCTGGGCGCTTTGCTGGTTGTTGATTTACCTTTCTCCAGCGTTGGCATCTTGGTGTGCCTGGCTCACGCTGCGTGGGTCTTACCGCGTCATATCCTGCTGACCCACCGTTCGTCGATTCGTGGCCTGCGCCGTGATGAAGACGGCTGGCAGTTGTTCAGCCATGAGCGAGGCTGGCACAGTGTTCAGCTACGTCCCGATAGCCTGGCATTGCCGCTGATCGTGGTACTGCGCTATCGGGTGCAGGGCGAATGGCGGGTGCGCTCGATCTGTGTGCCGATGGACTCGCAGGCCGCCGATGTGCATCGGCGCCTGCGGGTGCGCTTGAAGTTCAGCCGCCGTAGGTGGTTGGCACCAGAATAGTGTCGCGCGCCTCAGGCAACATCTGCGGATAGTCGAGGGTGTAATGCAGGCCGCGACTTTCCTTGCGCTCCATGGCTGAGCGGATCATCAACTCGGCAACCTGGGCCAGGTTGCGCAACTCGATCAAATCGCGGCTGACCTTATAGTTGCTGTAGAACTCGTCAATCTCATCCAGCAGCAACCGCACGCGGTGTTGAGCGCGTTGCAGACGCTTGTTGGTGCGCACAATGCCGACGTAGTCCCACATGAAGCGACGCAGTTCGTCCCAGTTGTGGGCGATGATCACGTCTTCGTCCGAGTCGGTCACCTGGCTGGCGTCCCAGCGCGGCAAGGCGGCGGGCACGGGGATGCGTGGCAGTTGCTCGAGGATGTCGGCTGCCGCAGAGCGGGCGTAGACAAAACATTCGAGCAGTGAGTTGCTCGCCATGCGGTTGGCGCCGTGCAGGCCGGTAAAACTGGTTTCGCCAATCGCATACAGGCCGGGCACGTCGGTGCGGCCATGCTGGTCGACCATCACGCCGCCGCAGGTGTAGTGCGCGGCCGGGACCACGGGGATCGGGCCTTTGGTGATATCGATGTTGAACGCCAGGCAGCGCTCGTAGACGGTGGGGAAGTGCGTCTTGATGAAGGCTTCGGGCTTGTGGCTGATGTCGAGGTAGACGCAGTCGATGCCCAGGCGCTTCATCTCGTGGTCGATGGCGCGGGCGACGATATCCCGTGGTGCCAGTTCGGCGCGGGGGTCAAAGCGCTGCATGAAACGCTCGCCATTCGGCAGTTTCAGGTGCGCGCCTTCACCGCGCAGGGCTTCGGTGATCAGGAAACTCTTGGCTTGCGGGTGATACAGGCAGGTGGGGTGGAACTGATTGAATTCCAGATTGGCCACCCGGCAGCCCGAACGCCAGGCCATGGCGATGCCATCACCGCAGGCGCCATCGGGGTTACTGGTGTAGAGGTAGACCTTGGCCGCGCCGCCCGAGGCGAGAATGGTGAAGCGTGCGCCATAGGTGTCGACTTCGCCGCTGGCGCGATTGAGCACATAGGCCCCGAGGCAGCGTTCGCCGTCCAGGCCCAGGCGTTTTTCGGTGATCAGGTCAACGGCGACGCGTTGCTCCAGCAATTCGATGTTGGGGCGTTGGCGGGCCTGGTCGAGCAGGGTCTTGAAGATTGCCGCGCCGGTGGCATCGGCGGCGTGGATGATGCGGCGGTGGCTGTGGCCGCCTTCACGGGTCAGGTGAAACTCGAAACCACCGTCGTCACTGCCCGCGTGTTCATCACGGGTGAACGGCACCCCCTGGTCGATCAGCCATTGGATGGCTTCACGGCTGTGCTCGACGGTGAAGCGCACGGCGTCTTCGTTGCACAGGCCGCCGCCGGCGTTGAGGGTGTCTTCGACGTGGGATTGCACCGTGTCGGTGTCGTCCAGTACCGCCGCGACACCGCCTTGGGCCCAGAATGTCGAGCCGTTGGCCAGATCGCCCTTGCTCAGAACGGCAATGCGCAGGTGGCTGGGCAGGGTCAGTGCCAGGCTCAAGCCGGCCGCGCCGCTGCCAATCACCAGAACATCGTGTTGAAACTGTTGGCTCATTTGAAGGATTCCGCAAAAAGCGATCCACAGGGGGTGGCGCAAACAGGACGCCTGGATCGGCGAATCAAAGGGTCACACGGGCCACTAGTATATAGAGGGGGGGAGCGGCACAATAGCCGGGCATTCGTGGCAATGTGAAATTACGGTGCACGGCGAGGGGCTGACTGACTGGTTATT
Source organism: Pseudomonas sp. AP19 (assembly GCF_001728855.1). Lineage (NCBI taxonomy): Bacteria > Pseudomonadati > Pseudomonadota > Gammaproteobacteria > Pseudomonadales > Pseudomonadaceae > Pseudomonas > Pseudomonas sp. AP19. Next base: position 14,620 of record NZ_LXJP01000045.1, read on the forward strand.
GAGGTGGGAACTTTTTGCATAAGCCCCGACTCAATAGCAGGTTGCCCGAAAGCTGGGAAAACGTTGAGTTTATTGGCCCGTCGGGAGCATTGGACGCGTCAGAAGACCGGCGACAAGATTATTCGCGCAGCCGGCCTAGCCCGCGCTGCGTTTTTCGTGTGTGCCAAATCAGTGCATGCCGGAAACTTGCTTGGAGGGGGAGAACTTTTGCGAAAAGTCCTAGTCTATGTTTGCAAGCCTGATCGTTTAGTTATGCAAGCCTCCTTCAAGTACAACGAGGAGTGTTCATGCTAACCCAGGAAGAGGATCAGCAGCTGGTCGAGCGCGTTCAACGCGGCGACAAGCGCGCATTTGATCTGCTAGTGCTGAAATACCAGCACAAAATTCTCGGGTTGATCGTGCGGTTTGTGCACGACACCCATGAAGCGCAGGACGTTGCACAGGAAGCCTTTATCAAGGCGTACCGTGCACTTGGCAATTTCCGCGGTGATAGTGCGTTTTACACGTGGCTATACCGTATCGCCATCAACACGGCGAAGAACTATCTGGTGTCTCGCGGCCGCCGCCCACCGGATAGCGATGTAAGTTCAGAAGATGCAGAATTTTACGATGGTGATCACGGCCTCAAAGATCTCGAGTCGCCGGAGCGTGCATTGCTGCGCGACGAGATCGAAGGAACCGTTCATCGCACAATTCAGCAACTGCCAGAAGATTTGCGTACGGCGTTAACTTTACGTGAATTCGATGGTCTCAGTTACGAAGACATTGCGAGCGTCATGCAGTGTCCGGTGGGGACTGTAAGGTCACGGATTTTCCGGGCCCGGGAAGCCATCGACAAAGCCTTGCAACCGTTGTTGCAGGAAAACTAAAGACAGCGGCGACAGCCAAGAGAGGAACCGCCATGAGTCGTGATGCCCTGCAGGAATCGCTGTCCGCAGTGATGGATAACGAAGCGGATGAACTGGAACTTCGTCGAGTGCTCAATGCATTTGATGATGCCGAAACCCGTGATACCTGGTCTCGTTACCAAGTCGCTCGGGCGGTGATGCACAAGGATCTTCTAATCCCTCGTCTGGATATTGCTGCGGCCGTTTCTGCCGCGCTGGCTGATGAAGCCGTTCCGGCAAAAGCTGCTCGTGGCCCGTGGCGTAGCCTGGGTCGCCTGGCAGTAGCTGCCTCGGTGACTGTTGCCGTGTTGGCCGGTGTTCGCCTGTACAACCAGGACGAAATCGCCGGTGCCGAACTGGCCCAACAGACTCAGCAACCGGTCATGGCCGGTCCGCAAGTCAAAGGCCCAGCGGTACTGGCCGGCTACAAGGAAAGCTCTGATACCACAGGTCCCATGGCCAATGGTGTACTTCAGGGGCAATCCGGCTGGCAGGACCAGCGTCTTCCAGGCTACCTGCGCCAACACGCACAGGAATCGGCACTGAAAGGCACTGAAAGCGCTCTGCCATACGCTCGTGCAGCCAGCCTGGAAAACCGCTAAACCGCTAAGGGGCCCTATGCGCGCCATACCGCTCCTTACGCTTTTGCTCAGTGGTTGTTTTGCACTATCCGCCCATGCCGACGAAGCCCAAGACTGGCTGACTCGACTTGGGCGTGCAGAGCAGCAGCAAAGCTTTGCAGGTACGTTCATCTACGAGCGTAACGGCAGTTTTTCTACCCATGACATCTGGCATCGTGTCCAGGACGGTCAAGTCCGTGAGCGGCTGTTGCAGCTCGACGGTTCTGCCCAGGAGCTGGTGCGGGTAAACGGAAAAACTCAATGTGTCAGTGGCACACTGGTCGCCGGCCTGGGCAATTCGCCTGACGCTCCTTCGCGCGCACTCGACCCGCTAAAACTCACTCAATTCTACGAACTGGCCGTCATTGGCAAATCCCGTGTGGCTGGTCGTAATGCAGTGATTGTGTCGATTACTCCGCGCGATCAATACCGGTATGGCTTCGAGTTGCACCTGGATCGTGAAACCGCGTTGCCGCTGAAATCGTTGTTGCTCAATGATCAAGGCCAGTTGCTGGAGCGCTTTCAGTTCACACGTCTGAATACGTCGGCAGCACTGACGGATCGCGATTTACAGCCCAGCGGCGAATGCACGCCTGTAGCGGTTTCGAACAGCAAAGCGCCCGAAGTGCCCGCCACTCAGGCATGGCACCTGGACTGGTTGCCCCCTGGTTTCCAGCTCACCAACAGCATCTCGCGAAAAGACACCCAGACCAAAGCCACCGTTGACAGCCTGATGTATGACGACGGGCTGGCGCGCTTTTCCGTGTTTCTTGAATCGACCGAGGGTGCGAGTGTGAGCGAAACACGCACCCAGCTCGGTCCGACGGTTGCCGTGTCTCGCCGCCTGAACACCGTCGATGGCGAAGTCATGGTGACGGTTGTCGGCGAAATCCCTATCGGCACCGCTGAGCGTATCGCGCTGTCGGTGCGCGGCGAAAAGACCGCCGCCAAGCCGTGAGTCGTTAATCCTATGTTCATCCTGGTCTTTCAATGTGAGCCTATGCTTGGTTGGGAGCGATGAGTATGAAATCTCTGGATCATTATTTTCACTTGCAAAAAATCCACATGTTTTTTATAGGTCAGGGCCTGTAGGTCCTGACCTTATTTTGTTCGCGGAACAAGGAAGCCGATCGCAGTTTCCGGCGTTTCTTGAACCCTGTCGCTCAACCCTGCTCGTCGTAACGGGAGCTGTATGTCGATACCACGTTTGAAGTCTTACCTATCCATAATCGCCACGGTGCTGGTGCTGGGTCAGGCGGTGTCCGCGCAAGCGGCCGAGCTGCCTGACTTCACCCAACTGGTGGAGCAGGCTTCGCCTGCCGTGGTGAACATCAGCACCACGCAGAAACTGCCGGAGCGCAAAGTCTCGAACCAGCAGATGCCGGACCTGGAAGGCTTGCCGCCAATGCTGCGCGAGTTCTTCGAGCGTGGCATGCCGCAACAGCGCTCCCCGCGTGGTGGCGGTGGCGGTGGTCAGCGTGAAGCTCAGTCCCTGGGCTCGGGTTTTATCATTTCGCCTGATGGCTACATCCTCACCAACAACCATGTGATTGCTGACGCTGACGAGATCCTCGTCCGCCTGGCTGATCGCAGTGAGCTGAAAGCCAAGCTGGTCGGGACTGACCCGCGCTCTGACGTGGCCTTGCTGAAAATCGACGGTAAAGACCTGCCGGTGCTGAAACTGGGCAAATCCCAGGACCTGAAAGCCGGGCAGTGGGTGGTCGCTATCGGCTCTCCGTTTGGCTTCGACCATACCGTTACCCAGGGCATTGTCAGTGCCATCGGTCGTAGCCTGCCGAACGAAAACTACGTGCCGTTCATCCAGACCGACGTGCCGATCAACCCGGGTAATTCCGGTGGCCCGCTGTTCAACCTGGCGGGCGAAGTGGTCGGGATCAACTCGCAGATCTACACCCGCTCCGGTGGGTTCATGGGCGTGTCCTTTGCCATTCCTATCGACGTGGCCATGGACGTCTCCAACCAGCTCAAAGCCGGTGGCAAGGTCAGCCGTGGCTGGTTGGGCGTCGTCATCCAGGAAGTGAACAAAGACTTGGCTGAATCGTTCGGCCTCGACAAACCGGCCGGTGCGCTGGTCGCGCAAATCCAGGACGACGGCCCGGCTGCCAAAGGCGGTCTGCAAGTGGGCGACGTGATCCTGAGCATGAATGGTCAGCCGATCATCATGTCAGCCGACCTGCCGCATCTGGTGGGGGCCCTTAAAGCCGGCAGCAAAGCCAAGCTGGAAGTGATTCGTGACGGCAAGCGCCAGACCGTTGAGCTGACCGTTGGCGCGATTCCGGAAGAGGGCGCAACGCTGGATGCTCTGGGCAACGCCAAACCGGGCGCCGAGCGCAGCAGTAATCGCTTGGGCATTGCCGTGGTTGAGCTGAGCGAGGAGCAGAAGAAGAGCTTCGACCTCAAGAGCGGTGTTGTGATCAAGGAAGTTCAGGACGGCCCAGCTGCCTTGATCGGCCTGCAGCCGGGTGACGTGATTACCCACCTGAACAACCAGGCAATCAACTCCACCAAGGAATTCACCGACATCGCCAAGGCGTTGCCGAAGAATCGCTCGGTGTCGATGCGCGTGCTGCGTCAGGGGCGTGCAAGCTTCATCACGTTCAAGCTGGCCGAGTAACCCGCTAGCCTGCAACCCCATAAAAAGCCCCGCCTTCGGTTAACGAAGGCGGGGCTTTTTTGTGGCTGATGGGTTTAGCTCATCATCCCTTTTACCAGGCGTTCCTGTTCGATCAACTCACGCTGGCGGGCATCTATTCGCGAGGACAGCGGGAAGTTGCTGCCGGCGCGGCGCTTGGCGAAGTCCAGCTGTTGAATGGCCTGCTTGAAGTCACCGACCAAGGCAAAGTACTCGGCGCGGGCCTGATGCAGGCCGATGATGTTGCCGGACAGGCCACGTGTCTCGGCAACCTGGTACCACACATCCGGATCATCCGGACGCGATTTGAGTAGCCCGTCCAAGGCCTTTTCCGCATCGGCGATACGGTTCTGCTTGATCAGCAAGTCCACCCGCACCTGGTTCAGCGGGTAGTTGCCGGGGTACTGGGTGATCATCCGATCAGTGCGTTGCTGGGCGTCGGGCAAGCGGCTATTGGCCATGTCCAACTCGATCTGTGCCAGGTTGTAGGTGATGTCGTTGGGCGCCTTGGCCAACAATGGCTGCAAGTTTTCCCGTGCCTCTTTGTACTGAGTGCCTTTGATCTGGGCGATCGCCAGACCATAACGCGCCACATCGTTTTTCGGGTTCTCGTCCAACTGCGCCTGGAAGCGTTTGGCGGCGAGGCCCGGGGTGTCTTCGTATTGCAACTGCACCCGTGCGCGAATCAGCTGATAGCGCAAACTGTCTTCCTTGCCGCCGGGTTTGGCTTGCTCGGCGCGGTTGCGGGTGTCAGCGATCCGCGATTCGGTTACCGGGTGCGTCAGCAGGAATTCAGGCGGCTTGGCGTCGAAACGGTATTGGCGCATCAGGCGCTCAAACATGGTGGGCATGGAGCGTGGGTCGTAACCGGCTTTTTCCAGGTTGAGAATGCCGATACGGTCAGCCTCCTGCTCGTTCTGTCGCGAGAACCGGCGCTGCTCCTGGATGGCCGCTGCCTGGCTGCCGGCAATCGCGGCAATCCCCGCATCGCCCGCGCCTGCTGCGGCCGCGATAATCCCGCCGAGCAACGCGGCCATCATCGGCAGTTGCATGCGCGACTGAGCTTCGACGCCCCGGGCAAAGTGGCGTTGGGACAAGTGAGCCAATTCGTGAGCGAGTACCGAGGCGTATTCACCCTCGGTCTGGGCATTAAGGAACAGGCCGCCGTTGACCCCGATAATCCCGCCCGGCGCAGCAAAGGCGTTGAGTTGCGGGCTGTTGATCAGGATGAACTCCAGGCGTCGGTCGTTGACCTGGCTGGTTTCCACCAGCTTGTACACGCTGGTTTCGACGTAATCCTTGAGTTGTGGATCATTGAGCTGCGAGACCTGGCCCCGCAGGTAAGCCAGCCAGGCACGGCCCAGTTGGTATTCCTGTTGCGGAGAGACAATGGCAGAACTGGCGTCGCCAAGTGACGGCAGGTCGTCAGCGAAGCCCGGAGAGGCCAGCAGGCAGGCCAGCGTCAGCAGGGTAGGGCGCAAAAAAGTCATGCACAGAGCCTTTCGACAAAGAGCTTACTGTAGCCGGACACTGAGCTTCGGACCAGATATTCTAAGCACCCCAATCGCTTGTCCGGAGTAAACCATGACCGACGCTGTCGCCTTTGATGCCGAACTCGATGCCAGTGGCCTCAATTGCCCGTTGCCTTTGCTCAAGGCCAAGTTGGAACTCAATCAATTGGCCAGCGGTGCCGTGCTTAAGGTCATCGCCACGGACGCTGGCTCCCAGCGCGATTTTCGGACCTTCGCCAAGTTGGCCGGGCATACTTTAGTGCACGAAGAAGACGCCGCCGGTGTGTACCGTTACTGGTTGCGCAAGGCCTGAGCCGTTTGCCCCCATCATCCGAGGTTGATTGATGTTCAAAGTGTTACGAGACTGGATTCAGCGCTACTTCTCCGACGAAGAAGCCGTGGTGCTGGCGGTCCTGCTGTTCCTGGCCTTTACGGCCGTGCTCACCTTGGGCGGGATGCTGGCGCCAGTGCTGGCCGGGATGGTGCTGGCTTACCTGATGCAGGGCCTGGTCACCACCCTGGAGCGTCTGCGCTTGCCGGGCGGCGTTGCGGTGGGCCTGGTGTTCGCCTTGTTCATGGGGTTGCTGGTGGTGTTTATCGTGGTGGTGTTGCCATTGCTCTGGCATCAGTTGATCACCCTGTTCAACGAATTGCCGGGGATGCTCGCCAAGTGGCAGTCACTGTTGCTGTTGTTGCCGGAACGCTACCCGCACCTGGTGTCGGATGAACAAGTGCTGCAAGCCATTGAAGTGGCGCGTGGCGAGATCGGAAAATTCGGGCAATGGGCGCTGACGTTTTCCCTGTCCAGCCTGCCGCTGCTGGTCAACATCATGATCTACCTGGTGCTGGTGCCGATCCTGGTGTTTTTCTTCCTCAAGGACCGCGCGATGATCGGCCGCTGGGTCAGCGGTTACCTGCCGCGTGAACGCGCGCTCATTACCCGCGTGGCCGAAGAGATGAACCGGCAGATCGCCAACTACATTCGCGGCAAAGTGATCGAGATTGTGATCTGTGGGGGCGTCACCTACATCGCATTTGTTGCGCTTGGGCTGAACTACGCGGCGCTGTTGGCGTTGCTGGTAGGCGTGTCGGTGGTGGTGCCGTATGTCGGCGCGGTGGTGGTGACGGTACCGGTGATGTTGATCGCATTGTTCCAGTGGGGCTGGAGTGACCAGTTCATCTACCTGATGGCGGTGTACGGCATTATTCAGACCCTGGACGGCAACGTACTGGTGCCGCTGCTGTTTTCCGAGGCCGTCAACCTGCACCCGGTGGCGATTATCTGTGCGGTGTTGTTGTTCGGTGGGTTGTGGGGATTCTGGGGCGTATTCTTCGCGATTCCCCTGGCGACGTTGTTCAAAGCCGTGCTGGATGCCTGGCCGCGAAAAGAGCCGGTGGTTGCGCCTTTGTTGTAACGCGTGGGGCGAACAGCCAGTGTTCGCCCCTCACGCATCAAGCCTTGTCCAGCGCCTGTGCAGCCGCCAACACGGCGTCCACATGGCCCGGCACTTTTACACCGCGCCATTCCTGACGCAGCACGCCAGCCTTGTCGATCAGGAACGTGCTGCGATCAACACCCAGGTACTCCTTGCCATACAGCTTCTTCAGCTTGATCACATCAAACAGCTGGCAAACCGCTTCGTCCTTGTCGCTGATCAGCTCAAAGGGAAATTCCTGCTTGCTCTTGAAGTTCTCGTGGGACTTCACGCTGTCACGCGAGACGCCAAACACTTCGGTGTTGGCGGCCTTGAACGCCGCGTACTGGTCACGGAAACCCTGGCCTTCAGTGGTGCAGCCCGGGGTGCTGTCCTTCGGGTAGAAGTAAATCACCACCTGCTTGCCCTTGAGTGCAGCGAGGCTGAAGGTCTGGCCGCTGGTGGCCTGGGCTTCGAAATCGGCCACGGGTTTGTCGATGGCTACCGGCATGAGTTCTTCCTTACATTGGGTTTTGTGGGCGCCACGGCTCGATCAGCGCATCGAGGTTCAGGGCATCGGCGAAATCCAGGAACTGGTCGCGCAGCCAGCTGATCTGCACGCCGGCCGGCAAGGTCACGGTGAACGTTGCGTTGAGCATGGTGCCGCCGGTTTGTGGCGCCTGGTAGGTGTCGCAGGTCAGGTTTTCCAGCTCGACGTTATGGTCGATAAAGAACTGGCACAGCTCGTTGACGATGTCCGAGCGGTAGGCCGAGCTGACGTACGCTACATAAGGCAGGGCTTGTGGGCGGTTTTCCAGCGCAGCACTGCGCACCACGTTGACGGTGAAGTCGTGCTTCTTGGCCAGGCCCGGCAGGCCTGTTTCCAGACGCGCCAGGGCGTCCCAGGTGCCGGAAATCTGCAGCACCAGCGCACTGCACTCGCCATGGCGGGTCAGGCGCGAGGTCACAACGGCGCAGCGGTTTTCATGGCTGGCGCGGCACAGGACGTTGGTCAGCTCCATGGGGTTGGCGCCGAGGGCACTGATAACAAGGAATTGTTCGCGAACTGTGGGGGTGGACATGCAGCCTTCCTAAAACGATGAGCGGTCGATACGGTGAGGGCTGTATCGATCAAAGCATGAAGGGTAGCGAAAAGCGTCGCCAAGGGATAGGAGGTGGCGTTTTCATTGCGTGATCGGTCTGATTTCAGCGTGCTTCACGCAACGCTTTGGCTCAATGATGGCATTGCCCGTCGTTTAGTTGATCCAGAACGCATCCTCAGGCGGTACTTCGCTTGTACAAGCATCTTGGCGCCAGTACCATTACGGCTCTCTTTTTCCGGCAGGAGCGGTTGCATGATTGCGGGCAGTATGGTGGCACTGGTCACACCCATGGATGCACAAGGTCATCTCGACTGGGATAGCCTGGGCAAACTGGTGGACTTCCACCTGCAAGAGGGCACCAACGCCATTGTGGCGGTCGGCACCACAGGTGAATCGGCCACCCTTGATGTGGAAGAACACATTCAGGTGATCGAATTCGTGGTCAAGCGCGTCGCGGGTCGTATCGCCGTGATCGCCGGTACGGGCGCCAACTCGACGCGTGAAGCGATCGAGCTGACCAAGAACGCCAAGAAAGCCGGCGCCGATGCTTGCCTGCTGGTGACTCCGTACTACAACAAGCCGACCCAGGAAGGCCTGTACCAGCATTTTCGCGCCATTGCCGAAGCCGTTGATATCCCGCAGATCCTCTACAACGTGCCCGGCCGTACTGCCTGTGACATGAAGGCCGAGACCGTGATCCGCCTGTCCACCGTACCGAACATCATCGGTATCAAGGAAGCCACCGGCGACCTGCAGCGCGCCAAGGACATCCTGGCTGGCGTAAGCAGCGACTTCCTGGTGTATTCCGGTGACGACGCCACGGCGGTCGAACTGATCCTGCTGGGTGGCAAAGGCAACATCTCGGTGACCGCCAACGTTGCCCCGCGTGCCATGAGCGACATGTGCGCCGCGGCCATCGCCGGTGATGCTGTCAAGGCGCGTGCGATCCACGAGAAGCTGATGCCGCTCAACAAAACACTCTTTATCGAATCCAACCCTATTCCCGTGAAATGGGCGCTGTTTGAAATGGGCTTGATGCCGGACGGTATCCGTCTGCCGCTCACCCGGCTCAGCGAAGCCTGTCACGAACCGCTGCGACAGGCCCTGCGCCAGTCCGGCGTCCTGGTTTAATTGAGGAAGCACTACGCATGAAGCGATTGGCCGGACTTTCCGCACTTGCCTTGATTATCTCCAGCACCAGCGGCTGCGGTTGGATTTGGGGCCCGGATGGTTACTTCCGTGACCGCGGTAGCGATTACCTGGAAGCACAAGCAACCAAACCGATGCAACTGCCGCCTGACGTCAATGTCGCCAAGCGCCTTGACCCGTTGCTGCCGATCCCGCGCAACGTCGCTGACGACACCACCAAGGGTGAGTACGTGGTGCCACGTCCACAGCCGATCTCGGCCGTGGCTGACGCCAGTGACTACAGCCTGCAGAAGAGCGGCGACAACCGCTGGATCGTCGCTCAGCGCCCACCTGCCGAAGTCTGGCCGGTGGCGGTGCAGTTTTTCCAGGACAACGGTTTCCGCATTGATCAGCAGCGTCCGCAGACCGGTGAGTTCACCACGGCGTGGCAGCACGGCAGTGAACTGTCCGCCAGCATGGCCAAGCGCCTGCAGGCCGGTGGTGTAGCCGCCGACAGCGAAGCCCGTGTGCGTGTGCGTATCGAGCCCGGCGTGCAACGCAATACCAGTGAAGTCTACGTGGTCAGCGCCGAGCGCCCTGCCGGCAGTACTGCCAACGTCGATTTCACCCCGCGTTCGGTCAACATGGGCGTTGACGCCGCGCTGGTCGACGAGATGCTGGCCAGCATGAGCCGTATCTCCGAGAAGGGCGGTTCGGTCTCCCTGCTCGCCGCCGGTAACTTTGACACGCCTAACCGCGTCAGCCTCACCGAAGACGGCAGCGGCAACGTGGTGCTGACCCTGGGTGAAGACCTCGACCGCGCCTGGGCCAGTGTTGGCCGTGCGTTGGAGCAAGGTCCTTGGCGCGTTGAAGACATCAACCGCAGCCTGGGCCTGTACTACATCAACGTGGCTGAAAAGGCCGAGAAGAAAGACGACGAGCCAGGCTTCTTCGGCAAGTTGTTCGGCAGCAAGCCGACCAAGGAAGAGATCGAGACCCGCGCCGAGCGTTACCAGGTTCGCCTGAGCAAGGTTGGCGAGAGCGTGCAAGTCACTGTCGAGAAGAACATCAACACCGTTGCGCCTGCTGAAACAGCACGCAAAGTGTTGGGCGTGATTCAGGACAACCTGGGCTGATCCGATGCGCTTTGCCGTTCTCGGCAGCGGTAGCCAAGGGAACGGCACGCTGGTCGCTCATGACGACACGTACGTGCTGGTGGATTGTGGTTTCTCCCTGCGGGAAACCGAGCGGCGCCTGCTGCGCCTGGGGGTAAACCCCGCGCAGCTGAGCGCGATTCTGGTGACCCACGAACATGCCGACCACGTGCATGGCGTGGGTTTGCTGTCTCGGCGCTACAATCTTCCGGTGTACCTGAGTCGCGGCACCTTGCGCGGGATGCGCAAACCCATAGAACCTGCAGGTTTCCTGGCCGGTGGCGAGACGCTGCAGATTGGTGCGTTGAGCATCAGTGTGATTGCCGTAGCGCATGACGCCCAGGAGCCGACGCAGTATGTATTCAGTGACGGTGAGCGGCGTTTCGGCGTGCTCACCGACCTGGGTTCCTACTGCTCAAAGGTACTGGACGGTTACCGTGACCTGGATGCATTGATGATCGAGTCCAACCACTGCCGAGACCTGCTGGCACGTGGTCATTACCCGTACTTTCTCAAGCAACGGGTGGGCGGCGAGCTGGGACATTTGAACAACCACCAGGCGGCGTACCTGGTGTATGAGTTGGGCTGGCAAGACTTGCAACACCTGGTCCTGGCCCACCTGAGCAGCAAGAACAACCTGCCGCAGCTGGCCCGGCAATGTTTTGTCGACACCCTCGGGTGCGACCCGGACTGGCTGCAACTGGCCGATCAAGATTCAGGGCTCGACTGGCGACACATCGCCTAGCCCACCATTTAGCAAGCGGAGCCCATCATGGAAAAACGTGAAGAACTCTACCGCGGCAAAGCCAAGTCGGTGTACAAGACCGACGACGCCAACCGCCTGATCCTGCTGTTTCGTAACGACACCTCGGCGTTCGACGGCAAGCGCATCGAACAACTTGATCGCAAAGGCATGGTGAACAACAAGTTCAACGCCTTCATCATGCAGAAACTCGAAGCGGCCGGCATTCCGACCCAATTCGACAAACTGCTGGGCGACAACGAGTGCCTGGTGAAGAAGCTGGACATGATCCCGGTCGAATGCGTCGTGCGTAACTACGCCGCCGGCAGCCTGGTCAAGCGCCTGGGCGTGGAGGAGGGCCTCAAGCTCAACCCTTACACCTTCGAGCTGTTCCTGAAAGACGACGCCAAGGGTGACCCGTTCATCAACGAATCCCACGTCGTGGCATTCGGTTGGGGCACCGCTGAGCAACTGGCGCGCATGAAGGAGTTGTCCCTCAAGGTCAACGACGTGCTGAGCAAGCTGTTTGACGACGCGGGTCTGCTGCTGGTCGACTTCAAACTGGAATTCGGTGTGTTCCACGACGGCTCCATCGTCCTGGGCGACGAATTCAGCCCGGACGGCTGCCGTCTGTGGGACAAGGACACCAAGAAGAAGATGGACAAAGACCGCTTCCGCCAGGGCCTCGGTGACGTTATCGAAGCCTACGAAGAAGTCGCCAAGCGCCTCGGCGTTCCGCTTTAATCGACGCAAGCATCTGATAGAACGGAAAAAAATCGCTTTTGGGGTTTGCTTCCGCGAAACACACTGTTATGATGCGCGCCGTTGGAGAGATGCCAGAGTGGCCGAATGGGACGGATTCGAAATCCGTTGTACCTTCACCGGTACCTAGGGTTCGAATCCCTATCTCTCCGCCATTACATAGAAAAAGCCCCGTCGCTGAATAAGCGACGGGGCTTTTTTGTTTTCAATGTCCCGTCCTGAATAAGGTTTACACCTTCTGACCGATCTTCAGGAGGATTCAATGGATACGGGAAAAAGGCGGAGCCAGCGCGATTACACGCTAGCTTTTAAATTGTCAGTCGTAGATCAAGTCGAAAAAGGCGAGTTGAGTTATAAAGAGGCTCAACGGCGCTTTGGCATTCAAGGCCGGTCCACGGTGCTGGTTTGGTTACGCAAGCATGGCCGACAGGACTGGAGCCAAGGCGCCTCAATCCGAGCGCCGCGGAGCAGGCCGATGACCGACCCCAACCTCCCGCTGACACCCGAACAGCGGATCAAAGAGCTTGAAGAACAGTTGGCGCTGAGCAATCAGAAGGCCCAGTTCTTTGAAGCTGTCGTGAACGTCTTGAAAAATGATTACGGTGTGTCCATCGTAAAAAAGCGACCCGGCAAGTCCTCTCGCAAGGGCAAATCCAAGACCTGAGCATTACCAGGGCTTGCCTGTTTATGGGCATTTCGCGCCAAGCGTATTACAAGCGCAACCGAGCCTTTGATGCGAGAGTTTGCCAAGACCAGCAGGTAGTGGAATTCGTTCTGGAAAAGCGTCGTCGCCAGCCGAGGCTTGGGACGCGCAAACTACACCACCTGATGGTAATTGAAGCCGCAGCGGCGCTACGTGTCGGTCGAGACCGCCTGTTTTTCCATCTTGCGTGAGGCGCGAGAGCTGGTCCCTCGCAAACGTGCTTATCATAAAACCACGCATAGCCATCATCGCTTCCGCCGTCACCCCAACCTACTCAAAGCTGGCCCGGAACAAGTTGTAGCCAGCAGACCTGAGCAGGTTTGGGTCGCAGACATTACCTATCTCCCAACGCGGGAAAGTGTCGCTTACGTCAGCCTGATAACAGACGCGTACTCCCGCAAAATCGTGGGTCATCATGTGCACGGCAGCCTGCATACGGAGTCGGTGGTCAGGGCACTGCAGAAGGCTGTTAGTCAGCGAAAATCCAATCAACCGCTCATTCATCATTCAGATCGCGGAGCCCAGTATTGCTCCGATTTATACCAACGGATGCATGCCCGGCACGGAATCAGGTGCTCAATGACTGACGGCTATGATTGCTATCAGAACGCGATGGCGGAGAGGATAAATGGGATTTTGAAGACTGAGTTTTTGCTGCATCGTCCCAAAGACCTGGCGGATGCAGTGAAAATGGTGGATGAATCGGTGCAAATCTACAATCGGGAGCGGCCGCACTTATCCCTGAAATACAAAACGCCCGATGCGGTGCATCGGGCGTTTTGAGACTGAAACAGGTGTAAACCTATTTCAGGACTAGACACAATAGGGCTGTTTTGTTTCTGAAGTGTGGTTAACCGGGCTGGGCCACCAAGCTATTGCTGACATTGCGCCCCAGCACCAGCACCGTCACAAAACCACATCCTACCAACGCTGTTGCCAGACTCAACAACACCGCGCTACCCATCTGATCGACAATCCGCCCGCCAAAGAACGAGCCCAAGGCAATAATCACCTGGAACAAGGCAACGAACAGTGGCATGCCGCGTTCGACGTCCTTGGGCGCGACGACGAACATCCAGATACTGGCGCACGCCGGGAAGGCGCCGAAGGCGAAGCCCCAGAGTGCGATCAGCATGGCGGCGCCGGTCATGCCGGTGGCGAAGTAGGGGAACAGCGCGGTGCTGGTGCCGATCATCAACGCGACCAGCAGCAGGGTGTGACGGACGCTGCGGTTGGCAGCGAAACCGGCAAAGACATTACCCATCACCCCGGCCACGCCATAGAGCAGTAGCAGTGAGCCAATGGTCGGGCCGTCGAAGCCGGAACTGTTTTTGAAGAAGGGCGCGACATAGGTGTATGCCGCAAAGTGCGCCAGGCCGATCAGCAAGACCGCGATCAAGCCGACCCGTGCTTGCGGGTTGATAAACAAGGCTGGCAGGTCACGGATCTGAATAGCCTTTTCCGGGGTGAGCCGTGGTAGCAGGAATACCTGCGCCAGCAGCACCGGTACGCCCACCAGTGCGGTGACCAGAAAGGTCATGCGCCAGCCCATCAGGCCACTCAGCCACGTACCCACGGGCACGCCCAGTACGGTGGCCAGGGTCACCCCCATCATGATGATCGAGGTCGCCTTCGCCACGCCCACGCCTTTGGGGGCCAGGCGGCCGCTCAGAGCGATGGCCGTTGCCCAGAAACCACCGATGCTGATACCCAGCAGCACGCGGCCGAACAGCAGCAGGTTGAAGTCGCTGGCGTAGGCCACGACCGTGTTGGCGATGATCATGATCAGCGTCAGGCCGATCAGCAGGTAACGACGGTCCATGGCGCCAATGCTCACAGACAGCAAAGGCGCGGCGAGGGCGGCCATGATGCCGGGCAGGGTGACCATCAGGCCGGCATGACCGGCACTGATGCCGAGGTCGCTGGCGACGTCGTTGAGTACGCCCACGGGCAGAAACTCACTGGTCACCAGGGCGAAGGCACCTACGGCGACCGAGAGAATCGCCAGCCACTGCTGTTTGACACTCTGTTGATTATGTTCAGGGGGGCCGTTGGGGGCCTGGCTGACGCTTGGCATGGTGGTGGCTTCCATAGGGGAATGTCGCTTGAAATCAAGCGATGCACGGGCAGGAAAAGTGGAGGCGATTATAGGAATCGGTTTGGCTAATCACACAGGCGATCGTTTCGATAATAACCATCAGTGCAATCGATTCGACGCCCTACAGGACGATTGCGCGTTTCGTACCCTGTTCTCCAATTTCGCCTACAAGCCACGCGTTGCGCCTCTCGCGGTAACTGCCTATCGTGGTTTTGAGGCATTTTCAGGTAGAAAATCCCACACCGCAAAGGACCTGCAGCATGAGCAAAAACACCAAAAGAACCTCCGATAACATGGCCAGTCTGGCCGCTGAAACGCTCAGCAACCCCCATTCCTCAGCCATTGCCAAAAGCCTTGCCGCCTCAGCGTTGGCTCAGAGCGGTACCGATAAGCAGACAAGTGCAGAGATGGAGGAGAAGGCCGGGAAGGCGCTTCAAAGCGATCAATACAGTGGGCCTACAAAGTCTCTGGCTGCCTCGGTTCTTGCCCAAGCCAATAAAGAGCGGGGGCGCTGAATGACGCGCGCCGCCATGACCTGAAAAAGCCCCGTAGCCAAACACGCTACGGGGCTTTTTCGTCGCGGGGTGCCCCGGTTTTTCTCGGCGGGCTCGCCTCTATCATTTGCGTCAGTGAATAACCCCGCGTTGTTGGGCGCGAATCGCCCAAAAGCCGGCAGTCACCCGAGGCTTAACCTGCTGGTGAAAAGGGCGCATTGTGTAGTTTGCTGGTGTACCTCCCTATCGTTACGGAGCATGACAACCATGAAGAGCCGCCCCGAACACGCCGTTGGCTACCGCGCTGCACTTTTATTCGGCGCTTGCCTGAGCGCTGCTTTGCTCGCAGGCCAAGCCTGCGCCTCCGGTGATGAGTCGGCGCCGTCCAAGCCCAATTGCCCCAAAGGCCAGGTCTGGGACACCAAGACCGCAAAGTGCGTGCTGCAAACCAGCAAAGCCACCTCAGACACCGACCGTACTGACTATGCCTACCGGCTGGCCAAAGATGGCCGCTATGACGAGGCGCTGGCCTTGCTCGATACCCTGCAAAACCCGAACACCGCCAAGGCCCTAAACTATCGCGGCTATGCCACGCGCAAACTGGGGCGTACCGATGAGGGCATCGGCTATTACCTGCAGTCGGTAGCGCTCGACCCCAACTATGCCCAGGTTCGCGAGTACCTGGGTGAGGCCTACGTGATCAAGGGCCGCATCGACTTGGCGCAAGAGCAATTGGTGAAAATCAAAGCCTTGTGCAGTACCACCTGCGAAGAGTACGAAGACCTGGCCGAAGCCATTGCTGCTGCGCCGCAGGCGTGAAACTGATGGCTGTATGTCGCCGCGACTGGCACCCGCTGTTGTTCTGGCAGCAGCACTCGGCCGAGGCCTGCGTATGGGTGATATGATATCCTTGTGCCATCACGCAGTGTGATCGTCACGGAGGATGTTATGAAGACGTTGTCGTTGCTAGGGTTGTTGGTGGTATTGGCCGTCAGCCCGATGTTCGCGGTGGCGTGCCCGAAAGGCACGCATCCGGTGGGTGGCACAGGGTCGCACCACAAGGGTGGGACTTGCCAGTAGCGTGTCCCTCGGGGCCGCGCTAGTGCTTTACAGGCCGTCGCTGGCCACTGCCAGCGACGTGCTCACCAGTTTCAATACTCGGTTACGACCCCCTTCGGCCAGTAAATAAGTACCGTCCCCCGTGCGCACAATCGACTGCGGCGCCTTCAAGAACGACAGCACCGTCTGTTGCTGTCCCTGTTTGTCGATCAGCAGCAACCTTGCCCGATGCGTCGAGTCTTCATTGACCCACAGCCCGCGTTCATCGCACATCAAAAACGTCGGTTTGTTCAGGCCCGCCAACACCACAGGGTCGCTGCCGTCGTCGGTCAGCTCACGTACCACGCCTTTTTTCTTTTCCGTGTAGAGCATTCGGCCGTCGGTGCAACGCGTAATGGATTCGCCTTCGTGCAGTTGGTCACGCACGACGGTCAGGGATTGGTCGCTCCAGCGATAACGCAATAGCCGGCCGTTGTCCTTGCGGTCTTCGATGGCGTAGAGATCGTCACCCTCGACCCACAGGCCTTGAACGTTTTCACCCCTGAACAGCTCCGTGACGACACCCTCCTTGAGAAAACTGACGGGCGCATCGCCGGTCTCCTGGCTGAACACCCAGCCGCCGTGGGTTGCGAACATGCCGTCAGGTTTGGACAGGCTGCCGACCACCACTTCGCGCTGCCCGTCGGGGTGGATACGCACGATGCTGCCTTTCGCATCGTTGAGTTCCTGGCTGATCATCAGCGAGCCGTCAAGCATAGGCATCAGCGAGGCGGCTTTGGGTACATCGGTGTGCACGGTTTGAACACTCCAGCCCGGCGCTGCGCTGACGGGATAGAAGCTTTGCCAGGCGAAAAAGCCCAGGGTTGCCATACCCATCAAGCCGATCAGACTTAGCCCCCAGCGCAGAAATTGATGCAGGGATCCGGTGTCAGTCATGTTTATCTTCCTTGTTTATTGATCAAGCTGTCGCTCAGCGTCGCTGGGCGTCTCACGCATCTGCCGAGGGCGCGTGTTCGCCGTGATTGTGGAACCGCGCGGCATAGTCCTGGCCACCGAAAGGCAGGCCGAGGATCGACACCGTAGGCGTTTCGGCGGCCACCCTGAACGCAATGGCCGTGGTGTGTCGGTAATGGGTGATGCACAACGTGGGTAGCAGGTCGTCACGACGGGGGCCGCGCAAGGGAAACACGCAAAGGCTTGCGCAGTAGCTGATGATGTTGTCAACAAAGCGCGCCGCTACGACGGGGGATTCGGTTTCGCTGATGTCGCCCTCGAGGGCGTCAAGCTGGGCTAACGCCTCAGGCGCAAAGGCTAGCGAATGACTCACGGTTTTTCGGTACTTTTTCGCTGACGGTTGGCCGCCAGGTGTTCGCGAACCTGCTCGGCGGACAGTG
Organism: Pseudomonas sp. AP19; assembly: GCF_001728855.1. NCBI lineage: Bacteria > Pseudomonadati > Pseudomonadota > Gammaproteobacteria > Pseudomonadales > Pseudomonadaceae > Pseudomonas > Pseudomonas sp. AP19. Next base: position 32,343 of record NZ_LXJP01000045.1, read on the forward strand.
CCCGGCCAGGGGCGGCCGTGAGCGCGGCGGCCGCTGGAATCACCTGGTCGCGCAACCCGTCCGCCATCGCGCGGTCACGTGCCAGCAGGACCCTCAGGCCGTCGCGGATGACTTCACTCTCGGTCGCGTATTCACCGGCAGCCACCTTGGCTTTGACCAGGGCGGCCATCTCGAGTGGCACCGTAATGCTCATTTGCTGGGTTGAGCGCATGTCGACGTGCGCAGGGGTTGAGTCGGATTCAATCCTGCTGGACCATTGGCGTGTTGCAAGAAGGCACTGACCGATGTCGCTCAGTGGCGTCGCGTCGTCGTTCCAAAAAGAAGGTGTGGTCTGGCGGGTTTCCATGAGCGTCTTTGTCTCCCGTTGAGTAGGTCAGCTCGAAAGTATTGACGCTTTTTGCTGACTGCGTGGCGCCAGCGCGCGAATAACCCACTGATATGTATGACTTCATATTTTTAGCAGGGTTATTAATCCACCCTGGCCCCGTCACGCATGGCGCCCCATCACCGCGCATACGATAATGCCCCTCAAATCGACCACACTGGCCTTCCCGTGAACATCAACTTCGACCTCAACGACCTCCAAGCTTTCCGCGCCGTGGTGGACAAGGGCAGTTTTCGGGGGGCCGCCGAGGCCATCCGTATCTCACAACCGGCCCTCAGCCGGCGTATCGAAAAGCTGGAGTCCGCCCTCGATGTAAAGTTGTTCGAACGCACCACGCGGCGGGTCAGCCTGACCATGGTCGGGCGAGCGTTCCTGCCCCAGGTGGAGCGCATACTCGACGACCTTGATATCGCCTTGATGGGCATCAGTAACGTCGCGTCTACGCGCATGGGTAACGTCACCATCGCCTGTGTGCCATCCACCGCTTACTACTTCATGCCCCACGTAATCTCCGAATACCACAAGCTGTACCCGAAGATTCGCCTGCGGGTGCTGGACGCCAGTGCCGGTGAGGTGTGCCACGCGGTGGAAAGTGGCGAGGCAGATTTCGGCGTGAGTTTCAGTGGCAGCCTGGCCGACGAGGTCGAGTTCGAGCTGCTGTTTCAGGAGCGCTATGTGCTGGCCTGTCGCCGTGATCATCCGTTGGCCGAGCGCACGAGCGTGACCTGGACCGAGGCTTACGAGCACGACTACATCACCGTGGACAAAACCTCGGGCAACCGCTTTCTGCTGGACCAGGCCTTGCGGGGTGTGCGCGTGAAAAAGCCAAGTATTTGCGAGACCCACCACGTGACCACGATGATCGGGCTGGTGGAGGCGGGGTTGGGCGTGGCAATGGTGCCGTCGATTGCGATGCCGTCGGGCACCCACCCCATCCTGGTGAGTGTGCCGCTGGTCGAGCCGCAGGTGATGCGCCATGTGGGCTTGATAAAACGCCGCGGGCGGACCTTGCCGCCAGCGGCGCTGGAGTTGGAACGGTTGGTGCGGGAGATGCCGTTCCGGTCAGTGTGATACCGAGTCCAGGCCGGTGGATTGCACCACCGGTTGCGCCTCGGGCGAGGCCAGGTAGCGCAGCAATGCCTTGGCCTGGGCCGGGTGCTCGGCGTTGACCGGAATGCCGGCGGCAAAGCGCGTCACCGACTGCACGTTTTCCGGGATCTTGCCGACGAAGGTCACGCCCGGCACCGGCAACAATTCCGCCACCTGCTGCAAGCCCACTTCGTAATCACCCTTGGCCACCTGTTCGGCCACCGGGAGGCGTTCGATCATCGTGCCTTTGGCCTGCATGCCGAGCTTTTTGAACAGCTCCTTCTCGACATACACACCGCTGGCGCTGTCCGAGTACGCCACGGACTTGGCCTTGCTCAGCACCGCTTTCAACTCGGAATCGGTGCCGATTGCAGGCTTGGCTGCGCCTTCCTTCACCACCAGGCCAATCCGCGAGTCCGCCAGTTCGACGCGGGACGCGGGGTCGACCTTGCCCTGTTTGATCAAGTCATCCAGGGCATACCCGACCATGATCACCACGTCGGCATGTTCGCCACGGGCCAGGCGGTTGGGAATCGCTTCCGGCGCCTTGCCCATTGACGGGCCGAGGATGGTGTCCAGGGTGTCACCGCTTTGCTGGGCGTATTGCGGGCCGAGCAATTTATACGCGGCGGTGAAGCCACCGGAGGTCATCACTTTGAGTTGTTCGGCGTGTGCCGTCAGCGCCAGGGCGCTGAGGGCCAGGGCGGTCAGGGTGTTGAATAATGGCTTCATTACACAGCCCCCTGCATCACTTGCCCACGGGGGTTGGCGCGACGGTACAACGCGAGGGTCGAGCACAAGGCGCACAGTGCGGCAAACATCATCCAGTAGGCCGGCGAAGCCTTGTCTCCGGTGATGTGAATGAACCAGGTGGAGATCGCCGGGGTGAAACCACCAAAGATCGCCGTCGCCAGGCTATAGGCCAGGGAGAAGCCCGCCACGCGCACTTCCACCGGCATGATTTCGGTCAGGGCCGGAATCATCGCGCCGTTGTACATGCCGTACAGGAACGAGAACCACAGCAGGGTTTCCAGCATATGCGCGAAGCTTGGCGCGTTGACCACGAACGACAGCGCCGGGTACGCGGTGATAACGGTCAGGGCGGTCATCGCCAACAGCACCGGCTTGCGACCGAAGCGGTCGCTCAGGGTGCCGCCGATCGGCAGCCAGACAAAGTTCGACACCGCGACCAGCAACGTCACCAGCAGTGCATCGGAGGTGCTCAGTTGCAGCACGGTTTTGCCGAAGGTCGGCGCATACACGGTGATCAGGTAGAACGCGGTGGTGGTCATGGCCACCATCAGCATGCCGCCGATGACCATGGTCCAGTTTTTCACCAGAGTGGCCATCACTTCGCGCATGGTCGGGCGATGTTTGCGGTTGGCGAACTCTTCGGTTTCCTGCAGGTTACGACGCAGCACGAAGATGAACGGGATGATCACGCAGCCGATGGCGAACGGAATGCGCCAGCCCCAATCGGCCACCACGGCCGGTTGCATCCAGACGTTCAGGCCATAGCCCAATGCGGCGGCGACCACGATGGAGATCTGTTGGCTGCCTGATTGCCAGCTGGTGTAGAAGCCTTTGCGGCCCGGCGTGGCCATTTCGGAGAGGTAAACCGATACACCCCCCAGCTCTGCACCCGCAGAGAAGCCTTGCAGCAAGCGGCCCACCAACACCAGCAAGGGTGCCCACAGACCGATGGTTTGATAACTCGGCACCAGCACGATCAGCAAGGTCCCGCTGGCCATGATCGACAGTGTCACGATCAAGCCTTTGCGGCGACCCACGTCGTCGATGTAGGCACCCAAAATGATCGCGCCCAGTGGACGCATCAGGAAGCCTGCACCGAAGACGGCGAAGGTCATCATTAATGACGCAAACTCATTGGCGGCGGGGAAGAACGCGGCAGCGATATAGGTGGCGTAGAAACCGAACAGAAAGAAGTCAAACTGTTCGAGGAAGTTGCCCGAAGTAACGCGGAATACCGCACCAACTTTCGAGCGGACAGAGTCGGGCCGGGAAGGGCTAGTCATGGTTTTGTGTCTCCAGCGTTCTTTTTAAAGTGCTTGTTTCGCTTAAGACCGCGGATAGTGGCTGACACATTTAGAAATGATAAGTGAGTAATTTGGATGCATTGATGCGTCAGGGCTATCAATCGCCAGTCGCGTCAAAAATCCACACCCTGTTCTATGCTTAAGGCGTGACCAATTCTTACGGATGGGAGGTGGCAATGGCTAACGAACAGAAGCGCCAGGATGAGTCGGAGCGTGAGCAACCCGCGCGTCAGCATGAGCAAGAGAAACCGCAGACCTGGAAGCATCCAGATGACGGGCACGAGCTTTCCGAGCGGGATCAGGAGCGCCCGCTGAAACCCTGACAAGCACCTGGTACTCAGTGCAAGGGTGGGCGCGGGCTTGCTTGCAAAGGCGGTGGGTCAGTCAATACAACCGATGACTGGCACGCCGCCTTCGCCAACCCACCCAGATTGGATGTGTGTTCAGCCCACGATGGGGGTGCACAACTCCACCAGCGTTCCGTCCGGGCAGCGCACATAGGAGACCACTTGCCCCCAAGGCTTGGTGCTCGGTGGCGACAGCTCTTTCGCGCCGTGTGCCAGCGCCTTGGCGTGTGCGATGAACACATCTTCGGTGACGAACCCCACCTCCATGCCCAGTGGCTTCCTGGAGGCATGCGCCTCTATGTGCCCGCCGTCGAAATTCAGTTCGCCCAGTGCATGGGCGGCAAACGAGAGGGTGGTGTCGCCGGTTTCCAGTTCGCCATAGGTGCCCGATTCATGCAGGAAACGGCGACTGAAACCGAAAGCCTTTTCGAAGAATGCCAGTGAGGCAGCCACGTCCGGCACGTAGATGATGGTGTAGGCGAATTTCATGATTCAGCAGTCCTTGCTCAGTGAACCGGCGTATTAAAAGGCCGGCATCGGCTTATGAAACCAACAAAGAAACCGGAAAGCCCAGCGCCAGTACCCAATAGGCCACCACTGCGGCCAGGCACAGGCCGATAAACACGCGCAGCAACGTCCTCGCCGTGGGGTGTGCGAGCAACCTGACAGCCCAGAGGCAGTACCCGGCCACGCCAATGGCCAAGGCGAGAATCACCAGCACGCGCGTGTTCCTGTGACCTTCAAACGCTGATTTATAGCGCCAAAGCCGCCCAATGAACAGTGTGCACATAGACGCAGCCCCCTGGCCTTTCTAAACTGCGGCTTGTCTTGGGGAAAGGGGCAGGCGCCGATGAATCGCAACGAATTACGCAAGGCCGACATCAATCTGATGGTGGTCTTCGAAGCACTGATGCTCGAGCGCAATGTGACGCGGGTGGCGGAGAAGCTGTTTCTCGGCCAGCCCACTATCAGTTCGGCCCTCAACCGTTTGCGTACCCTATTCAATGACCCGCTGTTTATTCGCGTTGGTCACCGCATGGAGCCCACTGCCCGTGCCGAAGAGATCATCCAGCACCTGTCACCGGCCCTCGATTCCCTGTCATCGGCCTTGAGCCTGACCCACGACTTTGACCCAACCCAGAGCACCATGACCTTCCGCATCGGCCTGTCCGATGACGTTGAGTTCGGCCTGCTGCCGCCCTTGCTGCGGGCCCTGCGCCAGGAAGCGCCGCTGGTGGTGTTTGTGGTCCAGCATGTGGATTACTGGCGGATCCCCGACCTGCTGGCTTCAGGCGATATCACTGTCGGCATCACCCAGACACGCGGCCTGCCGGCAAATGCCAAACGAAAACTGCTGCGGCATATTCGTCCCTGCCTGTTACGCGCCGACGCCTCGGACAAACCGCTGACCCTCGACGAATATTGCGCCCGCCCGCATGTGCTGGTGTCCCATACCGCCAACGTGTCCGGGTTTGCCGATGAGTGGCTGGCCGAGATTGGTCGCAAGCGGCATGTGGTGTTGTCCGTGCCGCAGTACAGCGCGCTGCCGGCGTTGCTCGCCGGCACCGACATGATCGCCAGCCTGCCGGACTACACCGCCCAGGCCATGGCGGCCGGCGGCAATCTGTTCTGCGAGCCCTTTCCGTTCGAAACGCCGACCCTGGACTTGTCCATGGTTTGGCTCAGCCATGTCGACACCGACCCGGCGGAACGCTGGATGCGTTCAAGGCTGGAGGCATTTATGAGCGAGCGCGACAGGCTGCCGGTGCTGGCGCCAAAATCTTGAGATAAGCCCTTCAGGGAGAGCCTCCGATGACCCTATCCCGTTCCTTGCTGCGCGGACGTGGCAGCCATGACAGCGGCAAGGTGGGTATGGTCGAGCTGTGTTTCGACCTGGTGTTCGTGTTTGCCGTGACCCAACTGTCCCATTCGTTGCTGGCGCATCTGACCCTCGGCGGTGCGGTGCAAGTGGCGTTGATGATGGTCGCGGTCTGGTGGGTGTGGATCTTCACCTCATGGGTCACCAACTGGCTCGACCCGGAGAAAATCCCGATTCGCATCGGCCTGTTCGGCTTGATGGTGGCCGGCCTGCTGTTGTCCTCGTCGATTCCCAAGGCATTTACCGACCGAGGTGTGCTGTTCGCCGGTGCCTACGTCTTTATGCAAGTCGGCCGCACGCTGTTTGCGTTGTGGGCCGTGCGCGGCGAGTCACTGAACATGACCCGCAATTTCCAGCGGATCCTGGCGTGGATGCTCTGTTCCGGGGTGTTCTGGATCACCGGCGCGCTGTTCGAAGGCGAGCAGCGCCTGGCGTTCTGGGCGTTGGCGCTGTTGATTGAGCTGGTCTCGCCGTCCGTGTATTTCTGGGTGCCGGGGCTCGGGCGTTCGACGCTGGCGGACTGGAATGTGGAAGGCAATCACATGGCCGAACGGTGCGGCCTGTTTGTGATTATCGCCCTCGGCGAATCATTGCTGGTGACCGGCGCCACCTTCGCGCAATTGCCCTGGAGCCTGGAAGGCCTGGGCGCATTTCTGGTGGCGGTGGTGGGCAGTATTGCCCTGTGGTGGATCTATTTCGACAGCGGTGCCGAGCGCGCCCATCACCGTATCGCCAGCTCCGCCGACCCGGGTCGCCAGGCACGCATTGCCTACACCTACCTGCACCTATTGATCGTTGCCGGGATCATTGTCAGTGCCGTGGCCGACGAATTGGTGCTGGTGCATCCGGGGCATGCCAGCCAGGCGGGTGTCATGGCGATAATCGCCGGCCCCGGCGTGTTTCTGTTGGGCAGCGCGCTGTTCAAGTGGGTGATGAGTGACCGGCCGTTGCCGCCGTTTTCTCACCTGGGCGGGTTGCTGATGTTGCTGGTGCTATTGCTGCTGGGGTTATCGCAGGTGTTTTCAGCGTTGGCGCTGGGGGCGCTGACCACCGCGGTATTGGTGATCGTAGCGGTTTGGGAAAACCGTTCGCTGCGCAGCCTGGGCGAAGTTTTACAGTGAAAGCGCTCCGATTGCGCTCGGCTGCGTGCTATACGTATGACTCTTTTCCTACAACAATTCGGAGCTTTTCATGCCGCATCTGCACCTGGAATACACCGCCAACCTCACAGGCTTGGCCGTCGAGAAGACGCTGTTGAGGCTCAACAACGTACTGATGGCATCCGGGCAGTTCGGTTCCGAGTTCGATATCAAAAGCCGCGCGGTGAAGGTCGAGAGTTTCCAGGTTGGCACGTCAATCAACCCGCGCGGTTTTATCGCGGTGACGCTGTCGATGCTCAGCGGGCGGTCACCGCAGGTCAAGCAGCAGTTGTCGCAAAGCCTGTTGGCGGCCTTGCAGGACCTGGGTGAATGGCCGGCGAATGTGCAGCTTCAACTCAGTGTTGAAGTGCTGGACATCGATCGCGATTCCTATAGCAAGGTCGCGATCGGCTAAGGGTTACAGCAAGCCCTGGTCCGCACACACCTTCACCACCTGTTCGCGAAACCATGTGTTGGCGCTGTCCTGCTCACTGGTTTCGTTCCACTGCATGTCCAGTGTGAACCCCGGTAAACCGTTGGGCGCTTCGCAATGCCCGAACAGCGTGGCCGGGGCCAGCAGTTTTTGTATGCGGCGCGGCAGGGTAACGATGAAGTCAGTGCCGGTGATCATCTTCAAGGCCGCGCTGTAGCTGTTGGCCCGGGCGATGACCTGGCGCTTGTGGGCCTGGCGTGTAAGCCAGCCGTCAATCATGTTGGTGTCGGATGTCCACGGTGTGGGGAACACATGGCGCCGCTCGACAAACGCTTGCAGGCTGAACGTCGGCTCGCGCGGTGCCGAGCGTTTATCGAACACGCACACCAGGTCGTCTTCCAGCAGCATCTGGGTCTTGAAGTCTTTATGGGCGCGGTGAAAGTGCGGGCCGAAGCACAGCACCAGGTCGAGGCGGCCTTCGCGCAGGTCATCGGCGGGGATCTCGGTTTCCAGCTTTTGCACGTTGACGATTACCGGCAGGTCGGCGCGGTCGAAGTTCTTCAACAGGCGCGGCAGGATCAACTGTTCGAAGTACTCAGGGGCGCACACATTGAAGGTCACGGCCTGCTGCGTCGGGTCGAAGGCTTGGCCACCGGCATGGCACAGGTTGATGCTTTCCAGGATCTTCTGCACATGCCCGTACATGGTGGTGGCTTTGTACGTAGGGCGCATGCCCGCCCGGGTGTTGATAAACAGCTCATCTTCAAAACTGGTGCGCAGTTTCTTCAGGCTGTAGCTCACGGTGGACTGGCTGACGAACAACGTTTCAGACACTTCGGTAACGCTGCTCTGGTCGTAGACGGCGATAAACACCATCAAGTCCTGCATATCGAGCTTTCTGAGCAAATTACTGTTTAGCATCCATTCCGTCCGGTAAGCCTTGGCACTGAGGCAGCGCGCGACAAAGGCAAAAGCTTAACGGAACGGTCGTGCCAATAGAAAGTGCTGTAGGTCGTTTCTATGTTTGGCTTGGGACAAAAAATGTTCGCAACACGACGTCAGCGGATATGTTGCGCGTAATGCTTTGGGTTGAACTGCGTGACGATCAACAGCATCACCACGATCACGGCGGTCAGTGACCACCAGGCCCATTCGAAGCTGCCCAACTGGTCGCGGATCATCCCGGCGATAAGCGGTGACAGGCCGGCAATCAGGTAACCGACGCCTTGCACAAAGGCGGTCAGGCCGCCGGCGCGTCGAGGGTTATCGAGGTGGTCGAGGGACAGGATCAGGCTCATCGGAAACAGGCCGCCAATGCCCAGCCCCAGCAGGCATGGCCACAACAGGCTGAGGTGTTGCGGGCTCAGGATCAGGCCGCAGAACCCTGTGATGATCAGCACCAGCAGCACCGCCACCACCGCGCGTTTGTCCTGGCGGCGGTTGGCGATGACCGGAGTGAGCAGACCGGACACCACTTCCATCGCGGTCAAGAACCCCAGCAGCAAACCGGCGTTCTGTTCGCTCCAGCCTTGCTCCACGTAGTACGGCGCCAGCCACGCCAGTACGCAGGTGTAGGACGCAGTACCGAGGCCGAAGAAGACCGCCAGCAACCAGGCGCGGCGGTTGCCGAGAAACGACTCCTGTGGGCCGGAACCGCCTTGGGGCAGCGCTGGCATGGCCGAGCGCTGCGCGTACCAGAACACCAACGCCAATATCGCCAGTGCCGCCCAGATCGCCAGGCCGATGCGCCAGCTGCCGGTCTGCACTTGCACGAATGGCGAGAACGACGCCGCCAGCGCCGCGCCGCCCATGATGGCGGTGACGTACAGGCCCATGAACAGCGAAACGTTATGGCTGAACCGCGACTTGATCAGCGCCGGCATCACCGCCTGGATCATCGCAATGCCCACGCCGGCCGCCATTGCGCTGACGATCAGCGCCAGCGCCGAATCCAGAAACAGCCGTGAGAGTGTGGCAAGACCAATGACTGCCAGCGATATCATCATGCTGCGGTGTTCGCCAAAACGCTTGGCCAGGCCCATGCCAAAGAACATCGCCAGGCCCATGGCCATGACCGGCAGCATGGTCAACAACGCCGCGTTGCTGAACGTTAACGGCACATCAGTGCGAATCGACGACAACAGTGGGCCAATGGCAGCCATCGACGGGCGCAGGTTAAGGGCGACCAGTACAACGCTGATCATCAGCCAGACGGCGGTAGCGGGTTTTGCGTGAACGTTTTCCATGGGCGGGCCTTGAATAGACAAGGGCGAATCAGGCCACGCAGGGGGGAAGGGGGCAAATCAGAAAGTCGTTGGGGCTATCTAAAAATTGCAGGTGACTGATGCACCGCGAATCAAAATGTGGGCTTGCCCGCGAATGCGGTGGATCAGGCAATGAATCTGTGACTGACACACCGCTTTCGCGAGCAAGCCCGCTCCCACAGGGGACGTTCGTCGTTAGTGGGCGCGAATCACATGCTTGATCTCCTGAAACGCCGCCAGCCCCCACGGCCCCAACTCGCGGCCGATGCTGCTCTGCTTGTAACCGCCCCATGCCGCCTGCGGGAAGATTACCTGCGGCGCGTTGATCCATACCAGCCCGGCCTGCAAGGCGTTGGCCACGCGGTCGGCGGTTTCGGCATGGTTGCTCACCACACTGGCCACCAGGCCGAAATCGCTGTCGTTGGCCAACGCGATGGCCTCGTCCACCGAGGCAAAACGGCGTACACACAGCACCGGGCCGAAGATCTCTTCGTTCCACAAGGCACTGTCCAATGGCACATCGGTGAATACCGTCGGGCGAATGAAATAGCCCTTCGCCAGGTGCGCCGGGCGATCACCGCCACACAACAACCGCGCGCCATCGTGAATGCCGCGTTGGATGTGCCCCAACACCCGCTGATACTGCGCACGGTTAATCAACGCGCCCATTTCCACCTCGTCGGCAAACGGCTCCGCCACACGAATGCCTTCAGCCCGCGTCTGCAACCGCTGCAGGAATTGATCCGCGAGGCTGTCCGCTACCAGCACGCGGCTGGTGGCGGAACACATCTGCCCGGCGTTGAAAAAGCCGCCGCCACAGGCCAGTTCCACGGCCAGGTCGAGGTCGGCATCGGCCAATACCAGCAATGAAGATTTGCCTCCCAATTCCAGGCTGACGCCCTTGATGGTTTCAGCGGCGCGTTGCATCACCTGCACGCCCACGGCGTTACTGCCGGTGAAGGAAATCTTCGCGACGCGAGGGTCCGCTGCCAGCGGTGCACCGACGGCCAAGCCGGTGCCGCAGACCAGATTGAACACCCCGGCCGGGAACCCGGCCTCAGCGATAATCCGCGCCAGATGCAGCTCCGCCAGCGGCGTGACTTCCGACGGCTTGAGCACCACGCAGCAGCCGGCAGCCAGCGCCGGGGCGAGTTTCCAGGCGGTGGTGACCATCGGGAAATTCCACGGCACGATCAGCCCCACCACGCCGCACGGTTCTCGGCGCAGGCGCGCGCTGAAATCATCGGCGGGCAGTGCCACCGGGCGGTCTTGCCCGGCGTCCAACTGTTCGGCGATGCCGGCGTAGTAGTCGAAGGTGGCGACCACGTCATCCACATCCATGCCCGCTTCAAACAGAGGCTTGCCGTTGTTGCTCGATTGCAATTGCATCAAATGTTCGCGTTGCGCGCTCACGCCCCGGGCGACCTCGCGCAGCAGCGCGCCACGCTCACGGCCGGTGCTTTTCGACCAGTCGATGAACGCCGCACTGGCCGCGCCGACCGCTTGGCTCACGGCGCTTGCATCACCGACGCTGACGCGGGCCAGCGTCGCCTCGGTGGCCGGGTTGATCACCTCCAGCACATCATGGCCCGCACGCCATTCACCGCCGATAAACACCCCGTTCACTACTGGGCTCATACCGCTACCGCCTTCATCCAGAGCGCCTGGTCGATTTCAATCAGTGTCGGCCCCTGGCGATCGGCGGCGGCGCGCAAGGCCGTGCGCAGTTGCTCGATGCCCTGGATGCTTTCGGCCACGCAGCCCAAGGCCGTGGCCACGCCGATGAAATCCGGGGTGTAGATGTCCACGCCGACCGGCTCAATGGAGCGGTTGAGCATGTATTTCTTGATCTCCTCGTAACCCTGGTTATTCCACAGCAACACGATCACCGGCACGCGCGCTTCCACGGCGCTGGCCAGTTCCGGCAGGGTGAATTGCAGGCCGCCGTCGCCGATCAGGCACACCACCGGCTGCCCGTCGCCGCGCCCCAGCCAGGCGCCGATGGCGGCGGGCAGGGCGTACCCCAAGGTGCCGTAGCCGGTGGACGAGTTGAACCAGCGGCGTGGGTGGTCGAGGTTCAGGGTCAGGTTGCCGCTGTACACCGGTTGGGTGGAATCGCCCACCAGCACGGCGTCGGGCAGTGCCTGCAGGACGGTGTCGAGGAACAGGGTTTGCGCGCGCGTGGCGGCGTCCCAGGTGGGCGTCAATTCGGCCCACAAACGAGCGACGCGCTGAGTGCCCCAATCGCCGTGGCGAGCCGGCAGTGGCGTGGTGCTCAGTTCCGCCAGCAAGGCTTCGGCGGCTAGTTGCGCATCGGCTACCAGCGCGACGTGAGGCGGGTAATTGCGCACGGTCTGGTCGGGGTCGATGTCGACCCGCAGCAGTAAACCTGGAAGCTCGAAGCCGCCGGCGAAGGTCACGTCATAGTCGGTTTCCGCCAGCTCCGTGCCGATGGCCAGCACCACATCGGCTTCGGCGACCAGGGCGCGTGTGGCGACCAGCGTTTGGGTCGAGCCGAGCAGCAAGGGGTGTGTGGACGGCAGCATGCCCTTGGCATTGATGGTCAGGGCTACCGGTGCGCCGAGGGTTTCGGCCAGGCGCATCAGGGGTGCGGCGGCATCGATGGCGCCGCCACCGGCGAGGATCAACGGGCGTTTGGCGGCCGCAAGCAACTGGCTCATCTGCTTGACCGCCGGCGGCGCCGCACCGGCGCGCGCGACACTGACCGGTGCACTGGCGAGCAGTGCATCGGCGTTTTCGACCAGCACATCCAGTGGAATCTCGATATGCACCGGGCGCGGTCGACCGGCCTGGAACAGCGCAAACGCGCGGGCCAGCACGCCAGGCAACTCTGCTGCCGACATCAACGTATGGGAAAACGCGGCGACGCCGGCGATCATCGCGCCCTGGTTCGGCAGCTCGTGCAACTTGCCGCGTCCGCCGCCCAATTGGTTGCGCGACTGCACGCTGGAAATCACCAGCATGGGGATCGAGTCGGCGTAGGCCTGGCCCATGGCGGTGGTGATGTTGGTCATGCCCGGCCCGGTGATGATGAAACACACCCCTGGCTTGCCGCTGGTGCGCGCGTACCCGTCGGCCATAAACCCCGCGCCCTGCTCGTGGCGCGGGGTGACGTGACGGATGCGTGAGCGCGCCAGGCCGCGATACAGCTCCACGGTGTGCACGCCGGGGATGCCGAACACCTGGTCCACGCCGTAGCGTTCCAGGAGGTTGACCAATACTTCGCCGCAGGTGGCCATACGTGTCGCTCTTGTGATGGATTCGAGGCGGTATTGGACCGGTTGGCCGGTAGCGGCAACAATCGATAAAAAGTCATACTAGCCATGTCCCTACGTCATGGCTGAACCCGATGAAACGCCTTCCGCCGCTGCCCGCGTTGCACACCTTCTGGGTCACGGCCCAGTGCTGCAACTTCACCCGCGCCGCTGAGCACCTGCACATCACCCAAGGTGCGGTGAGCCGGCAGGTCGCCGGGTTGGAACGCCATTTGGGCTACGCGTTGTTCCAGCGCCAGGCGCGGGGCTTGAGCCTCACCGAAGAAGGCCGCGAGTGGTCGTTGCGCGCGCAGCAGGTGTTCGGCCTGATCGACGATGCCGTGGAGCAAATCGGCCGCCGCCGCGAGACCCTGCAACTCAAGGCCTCGACCTGCGTGATGCGCTGGCTGCTGCCGCGCTTGATGCAGTGGCAAAAGGAACGCCCGGAAGTGCCGGTGGAACTCACCACCACCGTGGCTTACACCGTGGACTTTCGCCGCGAGCAATTCGACGCGGCCGTGATCTATGCGCCCATCGCCGAGCAGTCGAGCGAGGCGCGGCACTTGTTTGATGAGCAACTCACGCCGGTGTGCGCCCCCGTATTACTGGCCGGCCTGCGTGTGCCAGCGGACCTGCAACAACAGGTGTTGCTGCACCCCACACGGGATGAGCGGGATTGGGCGTTGTGGTTGAAAGCGGCCAATACGCGCTTGAGCAACCTGGCCCAGGGGCATCATTTTGAGACATTGGATTTGGCAATGACCGTGGCCTCCCAAGGGTCCGGGGTGGCGATTGGCGACAGTGCGTTGATTGGCGAGGATGTGAAGGCCGGGCGCTTGGCGACGCCGTTTGAACTGCGCGTGCCGACGGGGATGGGCTATTACCTGGTGTATCCGCCGGGGACTGAACCGTCGCCTGGGTTGGAGGCACTGATGGATTGGTTGGTGAGCCAGGCACAACAGTCTTGGCACTGAAGATCCAAAGGTGAGAGCGGGCTTGCTCGTGAAAGCGATGTGTCAGTCAACGATGCTCTAACTGAACCAACGCCTTCGCGAGCAAGCCCGCTCCCATCGTGTTGACCGTGCTCGGTCAGTAGCCGACCGTGAAACGCTGGCGCGAGTGCTTCGGTGTTTCCACTTCGTCGATCAGCGCGATGGCGTAGTCGGCAAAGCTGATCCAGCTACGGCCGTCGCTACTCACCAGCAAATCATCCTGACCGAGGCGGAATTTCCCGGTGCGCTCGGTTTCTACGAACTCTGCCGACGGCGACAGGAAGCTCCAATCCAGTGCCTTTTCCTCGCGCAGCGCTGCAAGAAACTCAGCCCCTGCGCTGGCTTCGGCCTTGTACTCTGCCGGGAAGCCCGGGCTGTCGATCACACGGCTGCCGCCTGGCAACAGCAGCGAACCGGCACCGCCCACCACCAGCAGGCGTTTCACACCGGCTTGCTTCACCGGGCCGATCACGGCACTGGCCGGCAGGGTGGCGAAGTGCGCTGCACTGATCACCACGTCGTTGCCGCTGATGGCCTGTTGCAAGGCTTGGGCATCCAGGGCATCGACTTGTTTAACGGTGACACCCGGACGGGCGGCCAGTTTGTCGGTATTACGGGCGAGGGCGGTGACGGTGTGCCCACGGCGCAACGCTTCTTCCAGCAGTTGGCTGCCGGCACGGCCGGTGGCACCAATGATTGCAATCTTGCTCATGAGGTTCTCCAGTTCGTTAAAGGGTTAAAACCATTCACCACTTCATTTCGCCCTTGGCGACTTTGGCACTCAGTTCCAGGCTGCTCTCGTCCTCAAGGTTCGGGTAACGCTTTTTCATGGCGGCAATCAGCGCGGTCGAGTCCTTGGCCTTGGCGGTTTCTTCATCGAACGCCTTGATGTAGCCCGCCGTAAACGCTACCGACTGCACCGTCGGTGTGCCCAGGTAGTGGCCCGGAATCACTGTGGTGGGTTTCAGGTCTTCGATGCGTTGCAAGGTCGCCAACCAGTCAGTGTGCGACTTCGCCGTTTGCGTGTCGGCCATCCACACGTGTGTGTTCTCAAACACTACAACGCCCCCGACGACCGCCTTGATCGACGGAATCCACACAAACGTGCGGTCCGGTTGCGGGCCGTCCAGGCCGATCACTTCAAGCGTCTTGCCTTCGAGGGTCAGCGTATGGCCCTGCAACACTTGCGGGATGATCGCTTTGGTTGGCTTGTCGGCGCCCAGTTTCGGCCCCCAGAACGCGAGTTTGTGTTCAGCGGTGGCCTTGATGTGGTCCACCACCGGCTGCGAGGCCAGCACTTTGGCATCGGGGAATGCGGCGGTCAGGGTGTCGAGGCCGAAGTAGAAATCCGGGTCGCCATCGCTGACGTAGATGGTGGTCAGGTGTTTGCCGCTGGCGCGGATCTTTGTCACAAGCTGCTCGGCTTGGGTTTTGCCGAATTGCGCGTTCACCAGGATGACGTCGTGTTCGCCACTGACCAGCACCGAGCTGACCGGCATCATTGCCGAGGTTCCGGGGTTGTACGCGTCCAGCTTCAGGTCGGCGGCAGCGGCGTGGGCGGCGAATGCCAGAGCGGCCATCGCGGTGGTCAATCGTTTGAGCGTCGAGATCATGTGCAGCTCCAGCAAGCGTTAGGTAGTGCACACAGCATAGTTGCACTAAACGTCACAAAAAATGCCATGATTGGACATAGTTTGTTTCTGAAATCGGGCAAATCATGGACCGTCTCCAGGCAATGCGAGTGTTTGTAACGGTAGTCGACTTGGGGAGCCAGTCGGCCGCAGCTGATCATCTGGACCTGTCGCGCCCGGTGGTGTCGCGGTTTCTCGCCGAGCTTGAGGATTGGGTCGGCGCGCGCCTGATGCATCGCACCACTCGAAAGCTCAGCCTTACCGCCGCCGGTGCCGAAATGCTGCCGCGCTGCCGCCAGATGCTCGAGCTGTGCAATGACATGCAAGCGGCGGTCAGTGAGTCGGACGAAGCGCCTCGCGGGCAGTTGAGGCTGAGTGTCAGCAGCTCGTTTGGCCAGGCGCAGTTGGCGGCTGCGGTGGTTGAGTACGTCAAGCTGTACCCGTTGGTCAGTATCGATATGCAGATGCTCGACCGCACCGTGAACCTGGTGGATGAGCGCATCGACTTGGCCATCCGCACCAGCTTTGAGCTGGACCCCAACCTCATTGCCCGCAAGCTCACCCTGTGTCGCTCGGTGATCTGTGCATCGCCCGGTTACCTGCTGGAGCATCCGCAGCCTCGGCAAGTGCGCGACCTGGCGGAGCACAATTGCCTGACCCACTCCTACTTCGGCAAGAGTCTTTGGCACTTCACCGAGAACGGCGAGCCGGTGTCGGTGGCGGTGCAGGGCAGTATCAGCGCCAACGAGGCCAGTACGCTGTTGCGGGTGACATTGGCGGGAGCAGGGGTGGCGCGGCTTCCCAGTTACCAGGCCGGGGACTATATCCGCCGAGGCGAACTCGTGCGTTTGCTGCCCGAGGCCGAGCCGCAGCAAATGCACATTTACGCGGTCTATGCTTCACGAAAACATATGCCGTTGGCGTTGCGCAGCCTGCTGGATTTTCTGGTGCTCAGGTTTCCGCAAGAGCCTGTATGGGACATTGGGCTCTGATCCGACATAAACATCTCGAATAGCGTGCAATAATGGCAACTCGCCCTGACTGACCTATGCTTTAAACAGCACCGAGTCGATTCATTCAGAGGTGTGCCATGACTCTAAAAATCAGAAAGTACCTGATGATTTTCATCCTGTGCGTGCTGGCCACTGCGCTGTACGGCACCGCCGCTTACCAGGTTGAACAGACCCGTATGCAGCCGACCTTTGCGATCAGCTGCCATCAGGACCTGTGCGTGCCGCGCACCGGCAGTTTCAGCGCGCTCCGGTAGGCTACTCAGCCTTCAATTGCTCGCGAAATGCCTTGGGTGAAAAGCCGACCCGGCGGCGGAACAACCGTGAGAAGTTGGTCGGGTCGGAGAACCCCAACACCTCTGACATCTCATTGATCGTCATGCTGGTGTAGGTCAGCAGGCGCTTGGCTTCCAATAGCTGGCGGTCATGCATGATCTGCAACGCCGGCTGCCCGCCCAACTCCCGACACGTGCCGTTCAGGTGTGAGACCGAGATGCCCAGCTTGTGGGCCAGGTCCTCGATCTTCGGGTGTTCGCGGTAGTGTTGTTCGACCAATTGGGTAAAGCGCCGGAAATATTCACGCCCACGCGGTGCTCGCGGGTGGTGGCGCTGGATAGCCTGGCGGCTGATCCATACCAGCAGCACGCTGACCAGTGCGTGCATCATCATGTCGCGCGCCGGCTGCTCATCCGCGTATTCGCCCTGCAAGCGGGTGAACAGGCTGTTGAGGTAGTCGCTGTCGTTGCCGGCCGGGTAATTGCCCAACACCTGCAAACCCTCCACCGTTGCACCCAGTTGTGCCTGCAAGTGGCTGACCAGCGGCGCCGCGAGGGTTACCACGTAACCTTCCACATCCTCGGAAAACCGAAACCCATGCACACACAGGGGCGGCAGCACCTGCAAGGTCGATTCGCTCAGCGTGGTGCGCTGGCCCTCGATTTCCAACTGTGCCTGGCCTTTGTGTACGTACAACAATTGGCACAGATCCGCGTGCCGGTGGGGCTGGATTTCCCACTGGTAATCCCGACTCCGTCGGGAGATGGTTTCGCAGTGCAACAAATCGGGCGTCGGCCATTGCTGGCTTTCCCCGTACAGCTTGAAGACCGGAATCGCGGTTTTGGTCATGGTTTCAATCCGATACTCAGGATAGTGGTGCGGTAATCGCCCCAATTGGTAAAAAGCGCAGGCTTTGTCGCAGTTTTCACCTTCTTATGCTGCCCGCTCAAGTGAAAAATGTCAGCCATAACACCAATGACAACTCTTTCACTTGATCCGTTCGGGTGAAGCTTGCGAGCCATAAAAATAATGAAAACGCTAAAAACCCAAGTCGCCATTATTGGCGCCGGTCCCTCCGGATTACTGCTCGGCCAGTTACTGCACAACGCGGGTATCCAGACCCTGATTCTAGAGCGCCAGAGCGCCGACTACGTGCAAGGCCGCATCCGTGCCGGGGTGCTGGAGCAAGGCATGGTCGACCTGCTGCGCGAAGCGGGCGTCAGCCGACGCATGGACGCCGAGGGCCTTGTGCATGACGGTTTCGAACTGGCACTCAATGGCGAACTCACCCACATCGACCTCAAGGCGCTCACCGGCGGCCAGTCGGTGATGATCTACGGCCAGACCGAAGTCACCCGTGACTTGATGGCCGCCCGAGAAGCGGCGGGTGGCATCACTCTATACGAAACGCAGAACGTGCAGCCTCATGGTCACAAAACTGATCGACCCTGGCTGACCTTCGAGCACCAGGGTGAAGCTTGTCGCCTGGAGTGCGACTACATCGCAGGCTGTGATGGTTTTCACGGTGTGGCGCGGCAGTCGATTCCGGCGCAGTCGTTGAAGGTCTTCGAGCGCGTCTATCCCTTCGGTTGGCTGGGCGTCCTCGCCGACACACCGCCGGTGCATGACGAACTGGTGTACGCCAAACATGCGCGTGGCTTTGCCCTGTGCAGCATGCGCTCGCCGACCCGCAGCCGCTATTACCTGCAAGTGCCGGTTGAAGAAGCGCTGGATGAATGGTCGGATCAGCGCTTCTGGGATGAGCTGAAAACCCGTTTGCCCAGTGCACTGGCGGCCCAACTGGTCACCGGGCCATCCATCGAGAAGAGCATCGCGCCGCTGCGCAGCTTTGTGGTCGAGCCGATGCAATACGGGCGCCTGTTCCTGCTGGGGGACGCCGCGCATATCGTGCCGCCCACCGGGGCCAAGGGCTTGAACCTGGCGGCCAGCGACGTGAGTACGCTGTTTCGGATCTTGCTCAAGGTCTATCGCGAGGGGCGGGTGGACCTGCTGGAACAGTACTCAGCGATCTGCTTGCGCCGCGTATGGAAAGCCGAACGGTTTTCCTGGTGGATGACTTCGATGTTGCACCAGTTTCCGGAGGCCGACGGGTTCAGCCAGCGCATTGCCGAGAGCGAGCTTGCGTATTTCATCAGCTCCGAGGCGGGCCGCAAAACCATCGCAGAAAATTACGTCGGGCTTCCTTACGAAGCTATCGAGTAGCCTGCTATCGTATCGAGCATTCCCGCTGGCAGCCTTTTCCAGCGGGCCCTGCTCGAAGGTTATGCCGTGACCAATCTCAATCAGCCTGCTCAACCCGTGCCCGCCGTGCGCAGCGTGCTTGTCGCCTTGATGATGGCGATCTTTCTCGGCGCCCTCGACCAGACCATTGTGGCCGTGTCCATGCCGGCCATCTCCGCGCAGTTTCATGACGTCAACCTGCTGGCCTGGGTGATCTCCGGTTACATGGTGGCGATGACGGTGGCAGTGCCGATCTACGGCAAACTGGGGGATTTGTACGGGCGTCGCCCGATGATGCTGATCGGCATGGGCGTGTTCACCCTGGCGTCATTGTTCTGCGGCATGGCGCAGAGCATGGAGCAACTGGTGCTGGCGCGAATTCTCCAGGGGGTTGGCGCCGGCGGCATGATTTCGGTCAGCCAGGCGATCATCGGCGACATCATTCCACCCCGTGAGCGCGGCCGTTATCAAGGCTACTTCAGCAGCATGTACGCGGTGGCCAGTGTGGCCGGGCCGGTGCTGGGCGGGTATATGACCGAGTACCTGTCGTGGCGCTGGGTGTTTTTGATCAACCTGCCGCTGGGGGCGGGTGCCTGGTACGTGGCCCATCGCACCCTGGTGGGGCTGCCGGTGCCGCAGCGTAAGCCGGTTATTGATTACCTGGGCACCGTGCTGATGATCATTGGCCTGACGGCTTTGTTGCTGGGCATCACTGAAATCGGCCAGGGCCATCATTGGCGTGACCAGCAAGTGCTGGGCCTGCTGGTGTGCGCACTGGTGGCGCTCAGCGTGTTTGTCTGGCACGAACGCCGTGCGCGCGAGCCGTTGTTGCCGATGCACTTGTTCGCCAACCGCAGCGCGGTGCTGTGCTGGTGCACGATTTTCTTCACCAGCTTCCAGGCGATTTCCCTGACAGTGTTGATGCCTTTGCGTTATCAGACGGTGACCGGCTCCGGTGCCGACAGTGCCGCGTTGCACCTGTTGCCGTTGGCCATGGGGTTGCCGATGGGCGCTTATTTCGCCGGGCGGATGACCTCGGTGACCGGGCGCTATAAACCGATGATCCTCACCGGGGCGCTGTTGAGTCCTTTAGCGATTCTCGGCATGGCCTACAGTGCGCCGCAGGCCGTTGGGCTGACGGCGGTGTTTATGCTGTTGTGCGGGATTGCTGCCGGTATGCAGTTTCCGACGTCGTTGGTCGGGACGCAGAATTCGGTGGAGCAGCGCGATATCGGCGTCGCCACCAGTACCACCAACCTGTTCCGCTCGTTGGGCGGGGCAGTGGGCGTGGCCTGCATGTCGGCGCTGTTGCTGGCGTTGTTGCAGGATTCGAGTTTTGCGCATTTGGCCAGCGGTGCGTGGGTGGCCGAAGGCAGTTCCGGCAATGTGCTGCTCGACGGCCTGAACGCCGCCCCAGGCCCAGCGCAAGATGCGCTGCGCGGTGAATTGGCAGTGACGTTCCGGCATTTGTTGATGGTGAGTGCGGCGGTGTCGCTGTTGGGGTTGGCGGCAGCGCTTGCTATGCCGAACCGGCTGCTGCGCGGCCGCGAAGACAACGCCAGGTAACGGATACAACGGCAGTGGGCGCTGGCTCGCCGGCACCCACGGTCAATCGCCTTCCAATGCCGATCAGGGGCTGTAATACCCGACCGCCACCATGAAATGCCCGACCTTGCGCAGGTAAGCGTGCTTGTTCTCGACCTTGTCGGTCACCGGGTTTTTCCAGCGGTACGTGTACTCACCCTGGTCCTGCTCAGCCATTATCTTGAGGATCGGCTCACCCACCGGCTTGCCGTCGGGGTCCTTGATCTTGCCGAAGTCAGTATTGACCAGCCGCAGGTTAGTGCCATGCGCCACGTAGCGCCCGGTATTCAGGTCGACCACAAACACATACAAGTCATCCTGCAGGAACCCACCCTGCAATGAGTTGATCGCCTTGAGCGTCGCGGCTTCATCCTTGACCAGTGCCTTTACCGTCTTGTCGCGCAACGCCCGTGCCTGTTCCGGTGTGGCCCGGGGCAGGTAGTAACCCACCGCCAGGATGCGTGCGCCCACGCGTTGATAGAACACGTGTTTTTTCTCAACCTTGCCATCGTTCCAGTTCTGCCAGCGGTAGTCGGCCTGTTGGATGCCCTGACCCTCGGGGACCGCCAATGCCTGTTTGAACGAGGCTTGCAGGTCCGGCCCGAGTTGCTCGGACACATCACGGCCGATCAGGACGGAGGATGGCCCACCGCTGGCCAGCAGTACACCCTGGGTATCGACCACGAACACATAGCGGTCATGGTCGACAAACTCGCCCTGACGGCTGAACGCGGCGAACGCCTTGTCACCGTTGCTCTGGTAATAAGCCAAGGCCTTTTCCAGCAGGGCCTTGGCGGCCCGGGCGTCCTCAGCCTGAGTCGCCGCGTGCACCTGGCTGAAACACAACAGCAGCAGCCAGGTGATTCGCAAGAGTCCCTTCATTCCCCATCCCTCATTATTGTTGGTGTGACAACAGCGTAGACGGCTTCGACTCAGGGCGCCGCCAGCCACTGATTGACGATGCCGTCGTACACCCCGGTGGCCACGCTCAAATGCAGCCACTGGTCGACATAGCTTTTCCACGCCACATCATCGCGGGGCAGCAGGAAGGCTTTTTCGCTGTACTGCATTTGCCGTTCGGGGTTGACCGCGCACAGCCCGGGCTTGAGCTTCTGCTGGAAGCGCGCCTCGCTGGCGTCGGTGATCATCACGTCGGCCTTGCCGGCCAGCAGCTCGTCGAAGATCGTCACGTTATCGTGCAGGCGGATTTGCGCCTGGCCCAGATGCGCACGGGCAAACACCTCATTGGTGCCGCCTGCCGGTTCAATCACACGCACCTGCGGCTGGTTGATCTGCTCGACGGTCTGGTAACGCTGCACATCGGCGCAGCGCACCAGCGGGATCTTGCCGTCGACGCCGAGGGCTTGGCTGAAGAACGCTTTCTTCTGGCGCTCAAGGGACACCGAAATGCCGCCCACGGCGATGTCGCAGCGCTGTGCCAGGAAGTCCGGCATCAGGGTTTTCCAGGTGGTGGGCACCCACTGGATGTTGGCGTTGAGGCTCTTGGCCAGGGATTCGGCCATGGCAATGTCGATGCCTTCATAACGGCCGTCGGCGCGCAGTGACGTGTAGGGCTTGTAGTCACCGGTGGTGCACACCGTGAGTGTGCCGCGCTGCAGCACGTCGTCGAGGCGCGAGGTAGGGGTGTCGGCCAGGGCCGCGGTGGCGACACTCGCGAGTGCGCACAGGGCTAGAAAAGCTTTCATGCGGTCGGGTCCTTGGGGGGCATGATCGGGGCGGTCATTATTTCCAGCTGGGCGACAAGGTAGCAAGGGCCACGGAATGTTTAGCCAGCCTGCAACCAAACTCCATCAACCCTGAATTTAACCGCCTATCCAGGCGTGTGACGCTGCCGGGCCTCTAGCTCACAGTGATTGACGCATGGACGATGGCCCCGACACTCACCCCGCGACACTGCCTGGCGCCTTTGCGCCGAGTCGTCCGGCCGATGTCGAGGCGTTACCTTCCGAACTGGCTTTCTGGGCCCTGTTCCACTGCCGACACGCACGCCCTCCAGATACTTTTCCCCTACGTTGATTTGCCCCACGGATGACGCGCACCTGTGCGCATCTGCCCGGCAGCGCCTGTGCGCCTGCCTGACGCAAACGTATGAGAATTCCCATGAGTGTTTTTGCGAGCCTGCACGAAGCCCGATCTTTCCTTGAGCAGAACCCGGACATCGAGATGTTCGAGCTGTTTATCCTCGACAACAACGGCGTACCACGCGGCAAGTTGCTGCACCGCGATGAACTGCTGGCGGTGTATGCAAGTGGTCGGCCGTTACCCAGCACCATCCTCGGCCTGACGATGAATGGCGATGACGTGGAAAACTCCGGGCTGGTGTGGGACGTTGGCGATATTGACTGCCGCGCCTACCCGGTCAGCGGCAGTTTGCAGCGCATGCCGTGGCGCCTGATCCCGACGGCGGCGGTGCAAGTCAGCATGCACCCTACCGAAGGCCTGCCCGCTACCGTGGCCGACCCCCGGCATGTGCTGGCCAGGGTGATCGACGGCCTGAAAGCCGACGGTTACTACCCGGTGATGGCCGCGGAGCTGGAGTTTTACCTGCTCGACCAGAAGCCCGACAGCAACGGCCGCCCGCAACCGGCACGGGATGTTGACGGCAATCGCCCACGCTCGACCCAAGTGTATGGCTTGCGCGAGCTGGAGCAGATCGAGCCGTTCCTTGCCGACCTGTATAGCGCCTGCAAACTGCAAGGTATCCCGGCGCGTACGGCGATTTCCGAATACGCCCCGGGCCAGGTGGAAATCACCCTGGAACACCGTAACGATGCGCTGCAAGCGATGGACGAAGCCGTGCGTTACAAACGCTTGGTCAAGGGCGTCGCCCATCAGCACGGGATGACGGCCTGCTTCATGGCCAAACCGTTCGATGACCTGGCGGGCACGGGCATGCACATGCACGTCAGCCTGGCCGATGCCGACGGCAATAACTTGTTCGCCAGTGAGGCGGCCGATGGCACTGTGTTGTTGCGGCAGGCCGTAGGCGGCATGCTCAGTACCTTGCTCGATTCGCTGCTGATGTTCTGCCCCAACGCCAACTCCTACCGCCGCTTCCAGACCAATAGCTATGCGCCACTGGCCGCCACGTGGGGCGTGGACAACCGCACGGTGAGCCTGCGTGTACCCGGCGGCCCGGCGAATTCGCGGCATATCGAACACCGTATCTGCGGCGCCGACGCCAACCCTTACCTGGCGGCTGCCGCGATCCTTGCCGGTATCCACCGTGGCATTCGTGAGCAACGCGATCCTGGCGCTCCCGTGCAAGGTAACGGCTACGCCCAGGCCAATGAGCCGCTGCCTACCGACTGGCTCACGACGCTGCGTGCACTGGAAGGGTCAAGCTGGGCAAGGGAGGCGTTCGGCAGCGAGTTCCTCGGTGTGTACCTGGCAGTAAAACGCGCCGAATACCGCCAGTTCATGGGCGAAGTGGGCGAGCAGGATTGGCGTTGGTACCTGCATCAGGCGTGATGGCTTAAGACCTCGGCGGTTTCGACCTTTTTTTCACGTTGTGCTGGTTAAGCTACGAATCAAGGTCGTTCACTACCGTTCCACACACATGAGCCTGTGATGTCGTCACCCTCTCCTTCCTCTATCGAGATTGAATTCGCCGAGCGCTGCGACCGCGAGCACGCCAGGGTTTGCGGCGACACGCGGCCGCCCGCACTGCTCAAGCGTCTGGCCGCATGGCGCGATGAGCGGCTGGTGCGCCAGGCGTTGAAAGTCGCCGGCGAACCGGGGCTGATCCTCGATCTGGCCTGCGGCTCGGGACGGTTCTGGCCGGTGTTGGCCGAACACATCAACCGGGTAATCCTGGCCTCGGACAACTCCCAGGACATGCTCGACCATGCGCGCACGCATCACCCGGCGGCCTTGCTCAAGCGTGTCAAAACGTTCCAGGGCTCAGCGTTTTCCATCGGTCTGTCGGCAAATGCGGTGGACTGCATTTTCTGCCTGGAGTTGTTTCGGCATGTGCCCAGCAGTGACATGCGATTGGCGTTGCTGCGTGAGTTTCACCGCGTCAGCCGTGACACGGTGATTGTCTCAGTGAACGCACGTACGCCGGTGGAGGAAGAGTTCCGACTGGCGGGCTTCAAAGTCCTCAATCATCAGGAATTCCTGCCCGGCTCCAAGCTGTGGCGCGTTTACGTTCTGCGTAAGAGAGGCTAACGCTCTCCTGCCGGACTATTCTTCGCCTCTTGTAGGAGTTTTCATCTTGGCGTGTGCACTGCGGATGCTCGCAAGTCCCTTTCGCGATATATACTGCGCGCCATTCTTCAAGGGAGAGCCGTGTGGCCATCGATATTCACTGGATCTGCGACAACGATAGCCTCGGCCAGCATTGCGCCGAATGGCAGCAGTTGCCATTCGTCGCCCTCGACACCGAATTCATGCGGGTCGACACCTTTTATCCCATTGCCGGGCTGATCCAGATCGGCGATGGCATCCGTGCTTACCTGATCGACCCCCTGACCATCGACAACTGGCAACCTTTGGCCGCCTTGCTGGAAAACCCGGCGGTGACCAAAGTGGTACACGCTTGCAGCGAAGACCTGGAAGTGCTGTTGCGCCTGACCGGCAGCCTGCCGGTGCCGTTGTTCGACACGCAGTTGGCGGCGGCGTATCTGAACCTCGGTTTCTCCATGGGCTACTCGCGCCTGGTGCAAGCCGTGCTGGATATCGAACTGCCCAAGGGGGAAACCCGCTCGGACTGGCTGCAGCGGCCATTGTCCGAGACGCAAGTGAGCTACGCCGCCGAAGACGCAGTGCACCTGGCCGAGGTTTACATCAGGCTGCGCCCGCAACTGTCGGACGACAAATACGCCTGGGTCCTGGAAGACGGCGCCGAGCTGGTGGCGAACCTGCGCCGCGAAGTCGACCCGTACGAGGTCTATCGCGACGCCAAGCTGGCGTGGAAACTGTCCCGTGCCCAGCTCGCCGTGCTGCGTGAACTGTGCGCCTGGCGCGAGCAGCAAGCCCGCGCCCGTGACCTGCCGCGCAACCGCATCATTCGTGAACACTCGTTGTGGCCCCTGGCCAAAACCCAGCCGGATAACCTTGCCGCACTGGGCAAAATCGAAGACATGCACCCGCGCACCGTGCGTCAGGATGGCCAGTTTCTGCTGGACCTGATCAAGCGTGCCGGCAGCGTGTCCATGGACCAATGGCCGCCCGCTGTGGCTGAACCGCTGCCAGTGGACGCCGCCGCGCTGATCAAGCAACTGCGCGCCCTGGGCCAGGCCGAAGCCGAACGCCTGGACATGGCGCCGGAACTGATGCTGCGCAAGAAAACCCTCGAAGCCCTGGTCAAGAGTGGCTACCCCGATGGGCCTTATACATTGCCAGACTCGCTGCGTGGCTGGCGCCGCGAGTTGATGGGCCAGGCGCTGCTCGACAGCCTGGCCACTGCCGGAGAACAGCCTTGAAACGTATTTGCTCCATCTATCGCAGTTTGAAAAAAGACGGGATGTACCTCTACGTGCTGAAAAGCGATGCGCTGGAGCGTGTGCCGGAACCGTTGATGGAAGCCTTCGGCAAGGCCCATCTCGCCTTCGAAATGGTGCTGACGCCGGAGCGCAAGCTGTCCCGCGAGGACATCACCGTGGTCCTCGAAAACCTCGACAAGCAGGGCTACCACCTGCAAATGCCACCGGCCGAGGACGAGTACATCGAACACTTGCCCGAAGAGCTGCTGCGACGCAACGACCCGATGTGATCGGATCTGTGCCCTGTCCGGGGCACAGTCTTCAACGCAAACGTAAAAGTGGGTGGTGGCCGTATGGATGCGAGCGGCCGTCTGCAGTGTTTTTGAAAGGTTTGAACCATGCGTGTTCTGATTGCTGAACAGGATTACCCGCTCTACGCCCAATTGCTCAGTGACGCGGCACCGGACGTCGAGGTGCTGACCAGCGGCGACTCGGCCGAACTGTCGCGCCTGGCCGCCGATTGCCCGGTATGGCTTGGCCAGCCGGATCTGCTTGCGACGTTGTTGCGCCAAGGGCATCAGCCGCAGTGGCTGCAATCGACCTGGGCCGGTATCACGCCGCTGCTGGCCGAGGGCCTGCCGCGCGACTACCGCCTGACCCGTGCGGTCGGCATCTTTGGCCAGGTCATGGCCGAGTTCGTGCTCACCTACATGCTCGGCCACGAGCGTGAAGTGCTTGCGCGGTTGGTCAGCCAGGTCGAGCGCAAGTGGGACAATCGCCTGGGCCAGAGCCTGGCGGGGCGCAAGGTGCTGATCGTCGGCACCGGCGATATCGGCCAGTGTGTTGCCGATTTTCTGCTGCCGTTTGGCGTCAAGCTCTACGGCATCGCCAGCACCGCGCGTGAGCAGGCGCCGTTTATTGAAGTCGCCGGGCTGGATCAATTGGGCCGGTTGGTCGGGGAGGTGGACTACGTGATCAACCTGCTGCCCAATACGCCTACCACCCATGACCTGTACGACGCTGCGCTGTTCAAGCAATTCAAGCCGACCGGGTTGTTTATCAACGTCGGGCGCGGTGTGGCCGTGGTTGATGCCGATCTGGTCGAGGCCCTGAAAGAAGGGCACCTGGCTGGCGCGGTGATCGACGTCTGCCGCCAGGAACCCCTGCCGCAACGCCATCCGTTCTGGACCGCCTGGGGCCTGCTGTTGACCGGCCACAGCTCGGCGCCGACCTCGCCGCTGATGATGGTGGAACTGTTTGTGCAGAACCTGCGGGCGTATCAGGCCAAGGAAACCTTGCGCGGCGAAGTGGATTTCGAGCGCGGTTATTAAACTCACCCAAGCAAAATGTGCGAGCGGGCTGGCTCGCGATGACGGTGTATCAGCCTGCCATGCAGTGACTGACCCATCGCTATCGCGGGCAAGCCCGCTCCCACAGGGATATCGGCAAGGCTTACAGGCTGAAGTCACCTTCCGACACCAGTTCGCTCAGCGGCTTGCGCGGGCTTGGCACTTCACGGCCTTGCAGGTATTCAGGCAAGCTCGATTTGTCCCCCAGCTTGCCGACGGCCACCGCCGCGTGCAGCGCATACCCGTCTGGAATCTTCAGCGCTTGGCGGGTCAATGCCTGATCGAAGCCGGCCATGCCATGGGTGTGCCAGCCGCTGAGGCTGGCTTGCAGCGCCAGGTGGCCCCAGGCTGAGCCGGTGTCGAAGGTGTGCCACAGCGCCGGGGTTTCTTCCGTGGCGCCGGGGGCGATGAAGTCGGTTTTCGAGGCGATGATCACCAGGGCCGACGCATGTTGCGCCCACCCACGGTTGAATTCATTGAGCAGGCCCAGGAAGCGTTCCCAGTCCGGCGTGTCACGGCGCGCATAGAGAAAACGCCATGGCTGCGAGTTGTAGGCCGATGGCGCCCAACGCGCGGCTTCGAAGAAGCTCAGCAGGGTCTCCTGCGGGATGCTCTCGCCGGTAAAGGCGCGGGGCGACCAGCGCTCGGTAAACTGGGTGTGGATCGGGTAATCGGCAACGCGTGGGTTATTGCTCATGGGCAGATCCTGATGAAAAACCGGGGCTCAAAGCTACTGCGCCGCCCCAAGCCTGACAAGTCTTGTCATACCGGCAGTCGTAAGCGCTTGGCCCCAAGGGCCTTGGGCACTAGACTGGCGGCCTTTTCACCTACCGATACTGATGTAGAGCCATGGCCGCCAAAGTCGAACCTTTCTGGATACGCAAAACCCTTGAGCACCTCGACCAGGAGGAGTGGGAGTCGTTGTGCGACGGCTGTGGCCTGTGCTGCCTGCAAAAGCTTGAGGACGAGGACGACAACAGCGTTTATTACACGCGCATCGCCTGCAAGCTGCTGGACCTGAAAACCTGCCAGTGCACTGACTACCCCAACCGCCGTGCCTCGGTGCCCGACTGTATCCAGCTCACGCCGGGCCAGGCCGATCAGTTCAAATGGCTGCCGCCGACCTGCGGCTACCGCTTGGTCAGCGAGCGCAAAGACCTGCCGCTGTGGCACCACCTGGTTTGCGGCGACCGTGATGCCGTGCACCACGAACGCATTTCCCAGTCCGGCCGAATGCTCGCCGAAGGCAGCGTGCCCGAAGACGACTGGGAGGATCACCTGATCTTCCGCGCAGGCTGAAAAAAAGGAGTGTGTATGACGGTGGCAACCAAGCTGGCGGCCTCGTTGGTATTGCTGGCGCTGAGCCTGCCCGCGTGGTGCGCGAAGAAAGTCGACCTCGACTACCACGTCAAACTGCTGCCCCAGAGCGATCAGGCCGAAGTGCGCGTGAGCCTGTCCCAGGGCTCGGCAGTGCGCAGCCTTGACTTCGAACTGGGCCACGACGGTGACTACAGCGACTTCAAGGCCGATGGCCAATGGCGCGTCAGTGGCCACCGTGGCGTGTGGCAACCCAGCGCCGACAAAGCCAGCCTGACCTACCATGTACGGCTCACGCACGCACGCAAACCGGGGCTGTATGAAGCGCGGATGACGCCGAGTTGGGCGCTGTTTCGGGGTGAAGACCTGGTGCCGACGGCGCGGCTCGACCAGCAGGACGGCGTGGAGCTTGTCTCGCGCTTGGTATTCGAGTTGCCGGCGGGCTGGAAAAGCATCGAGACGGCCTGGCCGCGTATCGGCAAGAACACTTTCCGTATCGACAACGTTTCCCGGTTGTTCGACCGGCCGACGGGCTGGATGCTCGCCGGCACCCTGGGCAGCCGGCGCGTGCGCCTGGGGGACACCGACGTCACCGTCGCCTCGCCCAAGGGGCAGGCCATGCGGCGCATGGATGTGTTGACGCTGCTGACCTTCGTCTGGCCCCAGGTTGATGCGGCATTCCCGCGCCACCCGGCCAAACTGCTGGTGGTGGGCGCCAGCGACCCGATGCGCCGTGGCGTGTTTTCGTCCCGCGACTCGATCTACCTCAGTAGCCGCACGCCGCTGGTGAGTGAAAATGGCAGTAGCCCGTTGATTCGCGAAGTGGTGCAAGCCATCGGCCGCTTCAACGACCACCACAGCAGTGACTGGATCGGCGAAGGCTTGGGGGAGTATTACGCCATTGAACTGGTACGGCGTGCCGGCGGCATCACCGATGAGCGCTACGCCGCGATCCAGGCGCGATTGAGCAAGGAAGGCAAAGACGTCACCACGCTACGGGGCGAGCATGTCAGTGCGGCAACCGTGGCGCGGGCGGTGGTGGTGTTGCAGGAGTTGGATCGCGAGATCCGCGTGAAAACTCACAACAAGCGCTCGCTGGACGACCTTGCACAGGCGGTGATGCGCGCAAACAGCATCACCACCGCAGAGTTTGTGCAGCTGGCTGAAAGCGTGATCGGCGAGTCGTCGGTGGTGCTGGACACCCAGTTATTGCGCTGAGCTTAAGCCATACACCCATCAAAAATGTGGGAGCGGGCTTGCTCGCGAATGCGGTCTGTCAGTTAAATATGTACTGACTGATA
>NZ_LXJP01000046.1:0-58443 GCF_001728855.1 Pseudomonas sp. AP19
TTAAATAAACCCAAATGAGGTCGTTAAAGATGAGAACTAATACCCGCCAAAACCAACGCGGATTTCTTTCCTTGGACGGGATGTTCTGGCTGATGCTGATTGCCGTGGCACTCGGTTTTATCGTGTTCATGGGGTACAGGACGTTCGGTAGCTCGGACGTCACCATTGAACAGAGCAACCTGGGTACCTTGCTGAGCAATACCAAAAGGCTGAAAAGCACAACTGGGTACGCAACAGCCGGTACCAACCTGGCCCCGTCGTTGATCAACCTGGAGGCCACAGGTGGTATGAGCATTAATGGCAACGCCTTATCCAATCGTTGGAACGGAGCCGTTACTGTGACCAGTAATGGTATGACCTTCACCATCACCGAATCCAACCTTCCGAAGAACGCCTGCATCACGCTTGCGTCCAACATGGCGAAGGACAAGCAGACCACGACGGCGATCAACGGTGGTACTGCCATTGCCGGCGAAATCACAGCGGTAGCCGCTGCGACCAGTTGCTCATCGGATGCCAATACCATCGCCTGGACTTCGTACTAAGGAGTCCAGTGTGAGCGTGATCTCCGAAGCAGAATTCGTTGACCTGTATCTGGGAGACGGGTTTGCCGACGCTAAAGGCATGCCGGGTCAGCCGCGTACCGTTGAAGCGCCGACTGAATGGATGGCTGACCTAGAACGGCTGCGTGAGCAATGCCTTGAAAAATACACGTCAACTCAAGATCCGGAGTTCACGCTGATTGAAGATGGAATCGTTCTCCGTGTTACTCAGCTCATAGATTTAAACGGCAAGCCAGTGTTTGTCCTCAGTAAGTCATCGGTGCAAATCCGTCCGTTGGACATGCTAGGTCTGCCCGACTATCTGCAGGATGTTCTAATGAGTGACAGAGTGCGCGGTCTCATTTTCATCTGCGGCGAAATGGGCACAGGAAAAACCTCAAGCGCAGCATCACTGCTGACGGCCCGTTTGAAAGCTTTGGGCGGAATAGCAGTGGCTGTTGAAGATCCTCCTGAACCTTTACTGCATGGAAAGCATGGTGACGGTCGCTGCATCCAGGTTCCTGTTTCCAGGCGCATGGGTGGCTATGAGGAGGCTTTAATTCTTGCACTGCGAACCAGGGCTGACCTTCTTTTTGTGGGAGAGGTACGTGACAGTCCTACCGCTGCTCAAGTCATTCAAGCGTCAATCAACGGGCATCTCATTATTTGCACTGGGCACTCAGGCGGCGTGGCTGACGCCATTGAGCGTTTATCCGCGATGGCTCAGCCAATTTTAAAAAACTCTCGAGAGTTACTTTCCAGAGGACTGGTGGCCATCATTCACCAAACCCTGTCAAAAAACTCTGACGGAAATACTCGGCTGACATTACAAAGCCTGTTGTTCACGGGGGAGGACGGCCCAAGCATCCGCGAGAAAGTCCATGCAGGAAAGATCAATCTGCTCGATCAAGACATCGCCAACCAATCATCAAGGAGCCTCTGGAATGACCAGTAAAACTAAACAACAGGGCTTCTTGAGCCTAGATATGGCAATCGGGTTGCTCGTATTTGGTGTCGTTGTGACCTTGGCGATGGTTTGGCAAATCAAACAAATGGATGCCCAGGATTATCGAATTGCGGCCGATCAACAGCGCACTATTTCAGAGGCCCAGGCCAAGTACCTGAAAGACAATTTCAACGTAGTGCTCGCCAACGCGTCTGCGACCGTGCCAGTACAAATTACGGTGCCGATGCTCATCAACGCTAATTACCTGCCTGCAGGTTACAGCTCCACCAATGTTTTCGGGCAGACCATTCTAGGCCTTGCCCGAAAACCCAATCCCAATCAGCTAGAAGCGATTGTGGTCACAACGGGCGGACAGACGCTTCCAGAAATGGGTGTGCGTGCCATTGCTGAAAACCTGGGAGGACCTGGTGGTTTCATATCTACAACCAACCCTAACGTCGTTCAAGGCATCCGCGGTGGTTGGCAAGTCGCGCTGAGTAATTACTCAATTGCGCCTGGGCCAGGCCACACAGCCAGTGCACTGTTTCTCATGGACGGCGCCTTGGCCAACGATTACTTATATCGAAATGCTGTGCCAAACCATCCTGAGCTCAACACGATGAATACTGACCTTGGTATGGGCAACCACAACATTAATAATGCAGGGAGCATCTCCGCCTCTGGCAACGTTACGACTGGAGCCGACGTGACAGCTCGCAACGTCACAGCCACCGCGAATGTGAACGCGGCGACCGCGAACGTCACGGGCGAAACGTACACGGGTGGATGGTTTAGGACTCGGGGCGATACTGGCTGGTACAGCGAAAAATGGGGAGGCGGTATCTATCAGAACAGCCCCGATTGGGTCCAAGTGTACAACGACAAAAACTTCTCAACCGGCGGCCAGCTCTGGGGGGGGAAGATCACTTCAACAGGCAAAATAACAGCCTACGATCGAATCGCTACCAACGAATTCATCTCCGTCGGTGGCCTCGCTACTGAAGGATCCGCATGCAGTGATCGAACGCTCATAGCAAAGAGCGCGGTGGGAATAATGCTCTCTTGTCAGCAAGGTGTGTGGACAGCGAACAGGGGCGACCCAACAGGTGTCGGGACTGGTTTCATGACAGGGATCGCAGGGCAGTATGTAAACAGAATCACAGGGGGATATAGCTGCCCTACTGGGTTAGTCCCAAACTTGATTGGTGGTATCCAAATTGGTGGGTGCAACCCTTGCTTGAGTTATTCCTGCAGTAAGCCGTGAACCTATCGGCAGCTTGCTAACCCGGTATTTGAATCAGTAATAGGAGCACTGACCATGACGATGTACTGGGCAGTTTTGATGGTACTGATAATTGCAACCGGCATTTCCATAGACAGCCAGCATCAGGCACAGTATGCCTCTGACTACGCAACACTGGATTCACTGAGTCGCAATTTTCTGATTTACCGATCGGCTGCAGCCGGGTTTGCGCAATCCAATCCTGGCTTCTCTGGAAAGCCTGGCGACACTGCACTGAACCTACCGATGTGGTATGTGAAGCCGCTCGGTATTGAGGCCTACATCAATGCCGGAACAACCTACACCTTTTACAACGGCACGGCGCCGGCAGGGATGCCATCGACGCTGGTCGATCTGACTCAGTCGACTACCGTTGGTGTAAATCGCTCGGGAGTGCTTGTCTCCCCGAAAGCTGGAGTGACCGGTATCCCCATTCCATCTGTAATTCCTGACGGTGCCGTCACTGCAGTGAACTGATCAAAGCCCAGGTCAAAACTGGCTATGTTGCATATCGCCCAGCCTAACAACATAATGCACGCAACAACGTTTCCACCCCGTTGGCTACTGGCGGTCATCAGTAGCGCCCGGAGATGCGGTTCGCCTCATCTCCATCCCCAAAGCACGCTGAGCTCCGGGAAGGGCGTGCGGATCTGGTTCAAAGCTCTCCCTGTGTCTCCCTGTTCAAGCCAGACACGCAGCCGTCTAACTCGTGAATTGCGAGTTCAAAGGCACATAGGGCTTTGATGAGGTTCGAAGCACAGTAATCTCAGGGCCACACTGGTGTTGTGGCCCACATTTTTTAAAGCTCACACAAAGGGTAGCCTGATGATCTTGCGAAGGATTATCAGGCTACCCTTTGGTAGCTGCTTTTCCCTGCCGGTGGCCCGCCGGCGAAACGCAGGGCTCCCTTTGTGCGCGGATGCGTGCCTTATGTTTGCTGGCCTCAGCCACGATAATCGGCCAGGTGTAGGAAGTGAGACGTTCAGATCACAGCCCAGGGATCGATGACGCCTTTATCCCGCACAGGTGGTATTTTTTTCTGAAAGACGCTTAGTACTACATCCGAGAGTGACTGTTGACCCAGCTACTCTCGGTAGCTTCTCCTGCAAAATTCGATCTGCTTTGACCTCCCCGAAATATCCCTCCCCGCTTGACACATCACTATCCCCCCTTCGATGATATGGACGTGTTTTGCTGACGTCGTCAGCATCATGCCCAGGCAACCAGGATCTTTAAGGTTGCGACACGTCAATCGTGTTGATTCGCCCAAGACCGCTGAGCTTCTGGTAGCGCGGTCGGTCGACAAACGTCGATAGAAGCACCTTATGCTACTCACCTCGCGGGGAATCACTTCCCCGACAGGGCCAGTGTTTTCTCCGCATCTCAACCTGCAGGAGAATCACCATGTCCAAACTCACTTATAACTTCGGTTTCGCACTCGGCGTTGTTGCCCGAGAGTTTTTGCGTGCCATGAAGAAATCGAACATACGTCCAGCAGATAAGCCGCAGGCGAAGTCTCACGGGCAGCTTCCACCACCCTGCGTTTCTGACAGCATGGTGCGTGAAATGGATCACTTGCCAGCCATGGTCCGTGCCAAAGGTGTTGATCTGAATCTTTGGTACAAGGCTAATACTCGTGAGGTCGAAAAGCCGGTGCGCAAACCGCGTTCCCGGGGCAAGGCTCAACAGCTGACACCTGTTGCTTGCTAAACCTCTCCTCATTCACCCCAGCAGGGAAACCTCCCGCTGGGGAGGTTTCTCTGAAACCCTTCAGCTGGGGCTTGACAATCAGCAACAGGATTTTCATGCTGTGTCCATGTATAGCTGACGTCGTCAGCAACATGCCCATGTAGTCTGGATCCGAAAGACTACGATGCGGTTTACCGCATTGATCCACTCCCAAGATCGCCATAGCTTCCGGTAGCGCGATCAGTCGACTTTGTCGATGGAAGCACCTTTCCCACCCATGACGGGCCTTTCCCGTCAGGGCAGGCCTCTCACTTTTTTGGAGGTCTGATGAAAACCGAACTGGCTCTCTACCAAGCGCTGATTTCGATCAACGTTCCGGAACAGAAAGCAAATGCTGTTATTGAAGCTTTGGAGACCGACATGCAATCGCTACTCGCAACCAAGGCTGATATTGCCGCTCTTCGAACTGAACTGAAATCTGATATCGCTCAGGTCGAACTCAAACTCACTTTGCGCATGGGCGTCATGATGTCATTTACTGCCGGTGTGATTATCACCGCAGTGAAGTTCATGCTGCACTAAGCAAACCCTTTTGCTCTACCCACCCTCGCGGGGAATACTTTCCCCCAAGGGCGAAGTGTTTCTCCGCTTTCTGCTATTTCGAAATTGGAGAATCACCATGAGCACTACTCAAACCAACGAAACCAAGTTTTTCGACCTGCACACCACTGGTATTGGTTATCTCAACCGTATTCGTGAAGTGAAACCACGCGGCAAAGGCAAGCCATTCATGGCTGTCACTGTTGCTGCATTACGCGGTTCGTCTGACGACACCGAGTACTCCTACATCGACTGCAATGTCGTCGGCGCCGAAGCTGAAAAGCTGATTCGTCGTAGCCAAGCTGCTGTTGATGCAGGAAAGAAGGTCCTTGTGAGCTTCCGTATCGGTGACATCTGGACCGACTGCTTTATCTATGAAAAGGGCGATAAGAAGGGTCAACCTGGGGCAAGCCTCAAAGGACGTCTTCTTTTTATCGGCTGGATCAAGGTCGATGGCGATACTGTCTACCAAGCCAAACCGAAAGATTCTGCTGAGGCCCTTCCTGCCCAGGATCGTGCTGCTGTAGATGACTCGGATGACAACGGCCAAGGACAGCCAGATCCTGAACAACGTCAATCAGCATGATTGAAATCATGGCGCCCCCTGGGCGCCTTTCAATATTCATATCGAAGGGAACGCCTCCCTTCGGGATTGGTGATTTCCGAACGCTGGAGATAAACCATGATGATGAATCCTCAACGACTGCCGCTGCTGACCGAAATCGGTCTTTTAGCTGCTCAAGCAAGTGTTTACAGTAAGCTGGATAAGCTACTGCCGAGCAACCCGACACTCGATCCCGATGAAGACCCGCGCTATACCCCTACTACTGATCTTTGGTTAGAAGTACTGGATGGGGTGATCACATTGGCAAAGATGGACCATCGAGATGAATTCAATCCCGAAAACAGCCCAATGTTGTCGGAGTTCGGACTTCTCAAGGAATATCGAAGGGCTCGTTGGGAGTTGGAAGATGAGCTTGTGCACCCCGAATACTACTAACCCGCCAGGAAACACTGGCTGACTCTCAAGCTGATTCCAAATCAGCATAAACACCCATCGGGAAACCATCTCCCGAACGGGCCAGGTGGTTTTCGCACCTGGAGATTTACATGCTTACCACCAATAACCTCGTATCGTCTGACTTGCTCAAACTCCCGGTCGTTTTAACGCCTCGAGCCTGGCAAGAAGCGGTGCATATTGAAAACCCACAGGATGTATCTGTTATCAGTGAGCGACTGGGCAATGTTGTCCTGGAGGCCTACCGAGAGCTGAATTTGCAACCTGACAGCGATCTGATCCATTTCGGCCTTTATCGGCTGCTGCCCGCCGGCAACAGCACAGATCGAGTTTGGTTGGACCTGAAAATTGACAGAATTGAATCGCCACCTGGCGCTTTCTACCTCTACATCTCACTCAAGGAAGAAACCCATACCTCCTGCCCATAAACCATTCTGAACTCACTGCACCACCCCAAGCCCGACACTGTCGGGCTTTTTTAATTGTGCGAGTAATGCACTCGTAGCCTTACACCCATGCAGTGTGGAGCTGCCCATGATCAACATCCCAGGCCAGTTGGCCATCCGCACTATCAGCGGCCGCAATGGCGACTTTAACGTCGGCCGGCTATCCACCTCAATCGGCGAGTTCGTTATCAAAGACGCGCTTCTCGACCAATACGATGAAGGCAAATACAGAGGCGATTTCCTCATCACTGAAATACGCCCCTCGTACTACTCAACCGCTGGACGGTTAGTGGTTGAGATCCGGGCCAAGCTCGAAAGCATGAGTCTCGACGACGTGGACAACTTGACGGCGGAAGATGCTGCCAAGCTTTCACCGAGCGAGCCAGATCCTATAGATGAAGAGTCGTCTTCAACTCAAACAAAGCCTGCGCGACATCGCAAAGCGTTGACCACCACGTCGGTATGCAACGTCGACAAAGCATCATCATCAGAAGACGCCCCCTTTGGAATGCCACTACCCAGCTCGGAAAAGGCCACAGAGCTAGACGCGGTACTGTTTGGCACGATCTGGCCATTGGGGGATGCGGTCAAACTTGACACCACCGTTGACCGTCAGCGCCTACGTCAGCAATGCACTCGCCTCGGCGAGCTTGGCTATGTGCTGGACTTCAAGCAACAAACCTGGAACTGCCAATCTCCCATCTTGCTGGAGCTCCACCACCAAGGAAGCACTTCATGAATCCGACTTTTTCAGACATCGGTGAGCACATTCTGCTGACCGTCGAAGACCAACTGACCAACAACCAAGTGTCCGATGATGATGAAATGCGCGAGCACTTCATCGAAATCGGACTGACAGAAACGCAAGCGAACGCTGCCTTACAACTGCGCCCTCTGTACCGGGTCAACCTCTACATGATAGGTCAATCGCCGTTGTTCCAGGGCGACACGACCACAAGCTTCGATCCACACACCCGCTCATTCAAGCGCGATCGATAACCCACCAACCATTAACCCCGAGGGGCAGTGTCCTGCCCCTTCAGGGCGGGGCCGCCCTCCGATTCGGAGGATGCTCAATGTCCACACCTTCTCTCACACGGCTGTATCAGGTTGACGAATGTCCTGATCTGTACGTCGATGCCTGTGCCTGCGACGCGCAACGCAACTTAGTGTTTCTCTCGGCCTGGGGCCGTGACACGGCACTGCAGGAGTTCTTGGCCAGACTGACCCTCGGCTCCGCTGAAAACGGTCTTGACCAGTTTCATATCGTCGCCGACGGCCGGAGTCTTCCTGTCTTCCCCAACGTCGACCTGCTGGAAAAACGAACCACCCGGCAATTTCGCGGGACGTTATTCGGCAGCCTAGTACACCTCTGGCTGTTCGACCGGCGCTGCGCGCAGCCCGACCGGGCAAACCACTTCTCCTATGCCCTTCTACAGGACGGGCAATCGCCTCTTCAAAAGCTTTGGCCCCTGGTCATGGATACATGCCCATTACCGCTGCTACCGCATTGGCATAACGAAGTTATGGAAGTGCTCACCCAACACGACATGTTGCAGTCCCTACCGGGATCGTTAGGTGCTATCTCGGCCTGGCGTTTGTCGCTGCAGCTCGACGTTCTTGAACCCGCCCTGGGTGATCTGATCCGCCAGGGGCTTCTCTCAACCCACGCTCAGTTTTGAGCCTTCATTCAGGAGCCTCATCATGGCCTTGATGTTCCCACGCTTGGCGCGCAACTTCGCTCGCAATGGCTACTACCCTACCGACGAAACGACTCTGGAACGGACCCTGCAGGCATTGGCCCCCTCTCCCACCGGCAAGATGCGGATCTGCGATCCATGTGCCGGCGAAGGGGTTGCCCTGGCCGAAGCAGCGCATTTTCTTGGGCGAGACCGCACAGACACATTCGCAGTTGAATACGACCAAGAGCGTGCTGAGCACTGCAGGACGCTGCTGGATCGCGTGCTGCACAGCGACCTCATGGACACTATGATCAGCCGCCAGGCCTTTGGCTTGCTCTGGCTCAACCCACCCTACGGCGATCTGGTTGCGGACCACTCTGGCGCTTCGCAGTATCAGGGCACAGGACGCCGGCGCCTGGAGAAGATGTTCTATCAACGGACGCTTCCACTGCTGCAGTACGGCGGCGTATTGGTATTCATCGTTCCTCACTACGTCCTGGACGACGAACTCTGCAGTTGGCTCTGCAATCACTTCACTGAACTGCGGATCTACAATGCCGCTGATCCAACCTTCAAACAGGTAGTGATCTTTGGTATTCGTATCCGCCGCCAGGACCTGGCTCGACCGCAAGATGTCAAATACGTACGCGCACGATTTCAGGCGATCGGCGCCGGGACGTTGAATGCAGAAGTGTTACCTGAGAGTTGGTCTTGGGAGCCCTACAGGGTCCTGTCATCGACCAGCGAACTGGAGCACTTCTATCGCATCAGCCTCGAACCGGAGCAGCTCAGCTCTGAAGTCAAACAGCTTCGCGGTATGTGGCCAGACTTCACCCTGCACTTTGGTCAAACGGGTGTTCAACCACGGCCACCAGTACGAGAACTGTCCCGTTGGCACTTGGCCTTAGCCCTGGCTGCCGGCGCAATATCGGGGGTTGTTACCTCGAAGTCCGGGCGAGTGCTGGTGCTCAAAGGCGATACCTACAAAGACAAGGTTCGCAAGACCGAGTTTACCGAAGACCAGGACGGCAACGTTTCTGAGGTAAGGATCCTGACCGATCGTTTCGTGCCTATCATTCGGGCATGGGATATGACGCCGGGATCTGCCAACCAAGGACGCGTTATCACCATCACCTCTTCGGCGGATCGACAACCTGAACCAGACGAACCGATTGCACCGGTAACCTCGAACATCACCTCACGGGTGACGTTTGAAGCCGGACGCCTGGTATTGACCCAATCAGTACACCACCTGGTGGAACTTGGCCACCTCGACCCAAGCACCTACTTGCGACGGCATTTCTCCGGCGACTGGGGGGAGCTGCCCCAGGAAGACTGGAGCAGCAACCAACGAGCCCTGACCACTGGAGAGCGTCTGTTCTCAAGCTACGACATCGACGCCGGGGACGAAACCCGGCTCTGGATCATCACTGAAGCCGACCGAAGCGTAACCACCTTGTTGCTGCCATCGGACTACTGATTCTCTACCAGCCTATAAGGCATTCCCATATCCAACCCCCAGGGTATTCACCATACCCCCAGGGGTGTCGTGCATGCCCTGTTTATCCTTTCAGGAGAAACAAACATGAACGACCTATCACATACCCCACTTTCACCACTTTCCATCGGTTTGACCGAATTCATCGACGAGTTCGGTGATGAGCTGCTGGACTCACTCAACCGATCAAACCCACCGGTCTACGCAGGTCACATCAACCCAACCCGGCAACGGGTGTTAAATGAACTCAAACGTCAGCCCTTTTCCGCTCAAGCCGAAGTGGTACAAGCCGTTGCAGCGTTATTGTTGGATCGTAACGAGCAGGCTGCAGTTATCAACGCGGAGATGGGGACTGGCAAGACCATGATGGCCATCGCTGTAGCCGCCGTCATGCACAAAGCCGGCTATCGCCGCACCTTGATCGTTTCGCCTCCACACCTGGTCTACAAGTGGCGGCGAGAGATTCTCGAAACCATCCCAGACGCCCGCGTCTGGGTACTCAATGGACCCGACAGCCTGGTTAAGTTGCTGAAGCTGCGCGACCAACTGAAAGAGCCTTACGACGGGCGGCAGGAGTTCTTCATCCTCGGGCGCGTGCGCATGCGGATGGGGTTTCACTGGCGCTCGGTGTGTTGGCCGCGCCGTGCGGGTGGTAACCATCACCTTGCCGGTTGTCCAGACTGCGGGCGGCTGCTGGAAGACCAGGAAGGCAACCGGGTTACCGTCGAAGAGTTTCACCAAGAGGAACGCCGTCGCATCTGCCCTCATTGCCAAGGCCCACTCTGGACGCTGATGCGCCCAGGCAAAGCTGAAAGCGGAACACGCCGAGCAACCATCTTGAAGTCAATGTGCCGGATTCCGACCATTGGCCCGGTGCGCGCTGACAGACTGCTGAACGACTTCGGGGAAGACTTTCTCGCCTCGATGCTGATCGATAACGTCAGCGAGTTCATCAACCTGATGGACGCTCAAGGCAATTTCATCTTCAACGACCGTCAGGCCAAACGCATGGAACGTGCCATGGCCAACATCGAGTTTGGCTTTGGTGAAGGCGGCTACCAACCCACGGAGTTCATCAAGCGCCAGTTGCCTGATGGGTATTTCGACCTGCTAGTGGTGGACGAAGGCCATGAATACAAGAACAGTGGTTCGGCCCAGGGCCAGGCTATGGGCGTACTGGCAGCTAAAGCACGCAAATGTGTTTTGCTGACCGGTACGCTTATGGGCGGCTATGCCGACGACTTGTTTTATCTGTTATTTCGGATCCTTACACGCCGCATGATCGAGGACGGTTATCGACCAAACGCACGCGGCAGCATGGCCCCTGCGGCCATGTCGTTCATGCGGGATCACGGCGTATTGAAGGATATCTACACCGAGCGAGATAACGAGTCACATAAAACCGCCAAGGGTAAAAAACTCTCAGTGCGAACGGTGAAGGCCCCAGGCTTTGGTCCAAAAGGTATTCACCGGTTCGTGCTGCCATTCACTGTCTTTCTGAAACTCAAAGATATTGGTGGGAACGTGTTGCCGGCGTACCAAGAGGAGTTCATCGACATAGCTATGTCTGCTGAACAGGCTTCGGCCTATCAGCAGTTGGCAGGAAAACTGACCCAGGAGCTTCGCCAGGCACTGGCACGCCGAGATACGACCCTTCTGGGGGTTGTACTCAACGTACTGCTGGCCTGGCCAGACTGCTGCTTCCGGCCGGAGATTGTCAAACATCCACGCAGCAAGGACACGCTGGCTTTTGTGCCGTCGATCTTTGCAGATGAACAACGTATGCCCAAGGAACAGGCACTGCTCGACCTCTGCCACACGGAAAAAGCCAAAGGCCGCAAAGTCTTGGTCTACACCGTGTACAGCGGCACTCGTGACACCACTTCACGTCTCAAACGGTTGCTGGAACAGGCCGGTTTGAAGGTAGCGGTGTTAAGGGCGTCAGTCGATACCGCCAGGCGCGAGGATTGGATTCTCGACCAGGTAGATCGTGGGATCGATGTGCTGATCACTAACCCGGAGCTGGTTAAGACCGGTCTGGATCTGCTCGACTTTCCGACCATCGCGTTCCTACAGACGGGGTACAACGTGTACACCCTTCAACAGGCAGCTCGGCGGTCTTGGCGGATTGGGCAGAAGCAAGCCGTGCGGGTGATTTTCTTTGGCTATGCCAACAGCTCTCAGATCACCTGTCTGCAGCTGATGGCCAAAAAGATCGCCGTGGCGCAAAGCACGTCGGGAGATGTTCCTGATTCGGGCCTCGATTCGTTGAACCAGGATGGGGACTCGGTTGAAATGGCACTCGCAAGACAATTGATTGCTGCATGACTGTATGGCCACCTTCGGGTGGCCATTTTTGTTCAGAAGGTAATCTCAGCTTGTCATATGCAAATTGCCTATGCGGACGATCCTCCTCTGATCCAGAGACATCGACGATAAAAGCTACTGACGTCGAACACCAATTTCTTGTTCAAATGCGACTCCATGGCCACTACAATGCCACCCCACAATGTAGGTGACCATGGACGCGAAGATGCAATTCCGGAAAAGTATAAATGCACTACGAGCACTGGCGGTTCTATCCGTAGTGCTTTTCCACTTCCAAATCAGTGGATTTGCTGGGGGATTCGTAGGGGTCGACGTTTTCTTTGTGATTTCCGGCTTTTTGATGACCGGAATTATCTTCAAAGGTTTACAGGCACAGAACTTTTCTATTATGAGTTTTTATGTATCGAGAGCTCGCCGCATTATTCCGGCACTCCTGATACTATGCGCAGCACTATTGATATTTGGGTTCATCTACCTTCCTTTAGATGACTACCGCGAAGCTATTCGGTCAATTAAAAGCAGCCTTTTCTTTAGCTCAAACTTTATGTTCGCCAAAACCGGGAACTACTTTGATGCACCACTGCACGAAAACTGGCTACTGCACACCTGGTCGCTATCTGTCGAATGGCAATTCTACCTTGTTTACCCACTGATTTTAATGGGCCTTCACAAGTTGTTTGGCACTCAAAAAACCAAAATATCTTTGATTTTTCTCGCTATAGCTTCTCTGGCAACTTCGATCTATCTTTCGAATATTGATCCGGTCTTCGCGTTCTATATGCTGCCTACTCGTGCTTGGGAGCTAATCGTCGGCGGATTGGTATTTTTGTACCCGCTTCACTTCAGTAGACGACTCGGATATGCGTGTGAGGGCCTTGGCCTAGCAGCTATTCTCATGAGTATTTTTTGCTTCACTGAGCAAGACACTTGGCCAGGTTATCTAGCCTTGGTTCCTGTTCTCGGAGCAGCCCTTGTAATTTCAGCCAATTCACAATCGATTTTTGGCAATAATCGAGCACTACAATTTACAGGCACAGTTTCATATTCTGTGTACCTATGGCATTGGCCGCTAGTTGTATTCCTGTACACCTGTGGCTTATTAAATAGCTTACCCCATGTGGTAGGCGCGATTATTCTTTCTTTTGTAATGGGGACCCTCTCCTTTTACTTTGTTGAATCGAAAACAAACAAAAAAACATCTCCACGCAAAGCCGTAATACAATATATATGTATAGTTGTGGTCATGGTTGGTATATCTGCCATCACCTCCTCCGTGGTTAAAGATCACCCTGAAGTAAGGTTTGCTTACGTCGATTTAGGTCGACCAGAATACACCAGCAAGCTTTATGATCGAGAATGCTACCCCAACCCTTATGGTGCTGCTGATTGCAAGCTTGGCTCTGGAGAAGTATCTGTCATATTGTTCGGCGACAGTCACGCAGAATCGACTGCAGCAGCAGTGCAAATGGAAAATAAACAAGCGGCTTTGTCTTGGGCTCGTGGTGGCTGCCCGATACTGCAAAACTTTGATATGCATGACAAAGACCTAGCTGATAAATGCCATGGATTTATGCGTGAAAAGTTGGATAAACTGGCTAATTCCTACCAGGGCATTCCCGTTATTCTATTTAGCCGGGCAGCGATGTATTTGGACTCCAACCGTGGAAATAGCTATCACACCTATATAACAGGACAAGAGCATCTTCAAGGTCAGGAATTTATCAACGCCTACACTTCAGAATATGCAAAAACAGTATGTTCTATATCTGAGCATCACCCTGTATATATAGTCAGACCTATCCCCGAAATGCCGTTTAGCGTTTATAAAGGACTAAATCTGCATAAGCGAATCTTTCAAAATGAGTCTGATATTTCGATTTCACTGTTGAGCTATCAGAAGCGAAACCACGATGCCAACAATGCAATAGATGCTGCGGCAAAACAATGCAATGCCACTGTCATTGACCCGACTCCATACTTATGCCCAAACGGGCAATGTATGGGTTCAAAGAACGGAGTGGCTTTATACTATGATGACAACCACTTAGTTGACGCAGGAAATGAACAGCTTAAAGGTTTGTTCAGGAACGTTATGAAATAAGGTTCAGCTCACGCCACTCGCATAAGCTGTCCATAGGCAAACCGGTGAAAACCGGTAAGCCCTAAAAACAAAGCTGCCTGGAAAACATATTTCCTACTGCACCTGATACGCCGGTTTGAGAAGGTGTCTTCGCTTTTGCGCGAGGACGCCCATGAACCTACCACGCCCTACCCGAACCACTGTGATACTCAGCCTCTGCCTCGTCGCCCTGACAGGCATGCTGGCCTATGAACATTATCAACTGTCCTTACTCAGGATCAGCATGTCTACGACTGCTGATAAAGAGTCCCTCGATGCAATGCTGACGCGCCTGAGCAAAGTCGATGAACGGCTGGACACTGTGGATGGCAAGCAGTGGGTCAGCAACGATGACTTCCGCTCCGGACAACAAGCACTGTCAAATCGGATCGATGCCGCACAGGCCTATGCGAAACAAGCAACCGAATCAGTGCAGGATCTCTCTCGTAATGTTGCGTCTTCAGGTGAGCTAGTGGTGCTCAAGGCAAATGTCGAAACCCTCGATAGTCGCGTTCACGAATTAAGCCAAGCCCAGATCAAGCAATCTTCAGCCCCACCGTCTAAGCCCAAAGCTGTTGTACGCAAGCCTCGTCCCGCTCAGAAGCCCAGTACCAGCGTTATCACACCGCAAGCGCCGCCCTTCACCATCGTCGGTATTGAATACCGGGGCGGTGAGCGTTTTTTGTCCGTAGCA
Organism: Pseudomonas sp. AP19; assembly: GCF_001728855.1. Lineage (NCBI taxonomy): Bacteria > Pseudomonadati > Pseudomonadota > Gammaproteobacteria > Pseudomonadales > Pseudomonadaceae > Pseudomonas > Pseudomonas sp. AP19. Next base: position 14,845 of record NZ_LXJP01000046.1, read on the forward strand.
CCGCCTGGCAGCACGCAGTTAAACCAGATCTACCTCATCAGACCGGGTGATGCCGTGGCCGGTACGGCCTGGCGCCTAAACGCTCTGGACGGCAAATCCGCACGATTCGAGGTGGCAGGAACGCCGCAAACCATAACCGTCGCGCAATAGGACCTCCTTTATGTTTGGCCTTCTCACACTCTCAAAGAAAATGAACGCTAAAAATGCCTCGTTGATTATTGGTCTGGCAGCCATTGTGATGGCTTATGGTTGCTCAGCTGCACCTGGGCCTTCTACGTCCATCACCAGTACGCAAAACAGCGAAACCCAGAACTCTTCTCAAGGGGCCAGCCAGACAGAACTGGCCCGCGAGTGGGGATTAACACCCCAAGAGTGGAGTCGCTATCGCACCGTCATGGAAGGTCCCCGGGGCATCTATTCACCAGGACTGGATCCTCTGACTGCACTGGGTATCGAAGCTAAATCAGCGGAAGAACGCCGGCGTTACGCTGAACTGCAGGTGCAAGCTGAACGGCAACGTATCGACAAGGAACTGGCTTATCAAAAGGCGTATGACCAAGCCTTCGCTCGCCTATACCCCAACGAAAAAGTCATTCAAATTTCATCAGAGTCGCTGTCTCCTAAAACCTCCGGCGCGACAAATGCTCTCAAAGGCTCAGGTCGATTAGCCGTATTTGTTCAAGACCGTTGCACCAGCTGTATTGCCCGGGTGAAAGACCTCCAGGCTCAGAAACAACCCTTCGATCTCTACTTCGTGGGCAGCCAAGGGGACGACGAGACCATCCGCCGCTGGGCAATCCTGGCTGGCATCGAGCCAACCAGCGTACGCAGCCGCCAGATAACACTGAATCACGATGCCGGCCGCTGGCTTGGCCTTGGGCTCGGCGGCGAGCTTCCTGCTGTGGTGCGCGAGGTGAATGGGCAATGGCTGCGACAGTAGTACGCGCCGTATTGGCTGGCTGTTTTATGTTGGGCGCGGCGTTGGCCAACAGTGCGGAGGTTCCTCCACCTGCCTATCAATTGATTGCCTTGCCTGCCGGCGTTCCGTCCGAGGTGCTCTATTCCGTCGCACTGCAAGAGAGCGGGACGCGACTACGCGGCCAAATAGTGCCCTGGCCATGGACATTGAATGTCGCCGGCGCCGGCTACCGGTTTGCAACCCGTAGCGATGCATGCAGGGCATTGATGCTTGCGCTTCAGACCGCTGGGCCCAGTCGAGTCGACGTAGGTTTAGGGCAAACCAACATAGGTGCCAATGGTCACCGTTACAGCTACCCGTGCGAAGGTCTGGATCCCTACAAGAACCTCTCCGTTACCGCCCAGATCCTCGCAGAACAAAAAGCCAAGGGCGGAGACTGGATCACGGCCGCTGGCCGTTACCACCGACCGGCTGGTGGCGAACCTGCCGCACGCTACCGACGTGCCTTTGCCAAACACCTTAGCCGAGTAACCGGCATCAACCTGATGGCGAACAACCCATGAAAAAACTGTTGAGCTTAATACTGTTGCTGTGTTCGGCCTCGCCCATTGTGGCGTATGCAAGCTCATTGATTGTGGTTGAAGACCGTGGCGGCGTTTCCGCCCTGCCCTACTACCAAGACCTGGTCCCGGAACCTACCGGCCAGTCTGCACCGTTAGAAAACATCGGAGTGCGCGGTCAAGGGTCGTTTCCAGTGCGCTCAGACCAACTGACACCTGGAGAACTACAAGGCCGGGTAATCAATGCCCCGGGTCTGCAACCACTGTTCTTGGTTGGCGACGATGAGCTGTCTAGAAACTGGCTTTCACAACGCCGCGATCAACTGCAGCAACTACACGCAGTCGGGATCGTAGTGAATGTGGCCAGCGCCGAACGCTTTGCCGAGGTGCAGCGTTGGGCGGATGGTCTTCAGATGGTCCCAGCCCCCTCGAATGACCTGGCGCAACGTCTTGGAATCAAGCACTACCCGCTGCTCATCACTGCAACAGCCATTCAGCAATAGGAGGCAAGGATGCCACCACCTCAGTCACTCACCGTGGTGATCAGACAACCGGAAGACCCGCGAACATGCCAGCTCATCTTGGAGCAAGTGAGGTATGTGGTCTGGCTGTATGGCGGTCGTGTGACCTCGACAGAACAAGGTGATGCCATCGCAATGCGCTTGAAATTAGCTGATCGATTGGCTTCACACGAGATATCACAAGTAAGCCAGGAGCTGGACGAACAGCTCCCGTTGAAAACCCCTTAGCTATAGAAGGCTCCAACCATGGCCGGTTCTTTCACCATTGAGGCATTGCTCCGTCCTGCCGTCGAGCTTTACACGGTCTGTGTCTGTGCCGCAGCAGCTCTGCTCTGTATTTACGCCCCTTGGGCCTTTGCGCTGACGCCCTTATTTGGAGTGATGTCCGCCTTTGGCTTTTTGATTCTTGGATATGTGCGCCTGAGACAGGCTTTGGTTGTATTGCGGTATCGACGCAATATTCGGCGTCTCCCCCACTACACCATGACCAGCAAGGACATGCCGGTCAGTAATGAACGCCTGTTCATCGGTAAGGGCTTTCGCTGGACTCAGAAACACACCCAGCGGTTGATGGACACCTATCTGCCCAAATACGCCGAGTATGTCGAGCCAACCTCGATCTATTCCCTGGCACGGCGCATCGAGGAGCGGCTGGAGTTCGCCCCCTTTCCACTTAGACTCCTGACCAAAGCCACCTCGTGGAACGTAGCGATTAACCCGGTGCGGCCACTGCCGCCAGTGGGTGGATTACCGCGTTTACACGGTATAGAACCCCATGAAATTGACGTTAGCTTGCCGCTGGGTGAACGGGTTGGTCACTCCCTGGTGCTGGGTACGACGCGGGTGGGTAAGACCCGCCTGGCGGAACTGTTTATCACCCAGGACATCAGACGCACCCGTAGCCGGTCTCGACGCCGCGTTCAGATGGGTCGACGCGTTCAGCCAGTCCATCGAAGCCAGCGCACAGCGGCACAAAACGAAGAGATGAACCTTGATCGCGAGGTGGTGATTGTCTTCGATCCTAAAGGCGATGCCGACCTTCTCAAACGCATGTACATCGAATGCATGCGTGCCGGCCGACTGGACGAATTTTATGTATTCCACCTGGGATGGCCTGACTACTCCGCACGTTACAACGCCGTGGGCCGCTTTGGCCGTATTTCAGAGGTGGCGACCCGAATTGCCGGTCAGCTATCAGGGGAAGGCAACTCAGCAGCATTCCGTGAGTTCGCCTGGCGGTTCGTCAACATCATCGCACGAGCCTTGGTGGCCCTCGGCCGTCGGCCAGACTACGAGCAGATCCTCAAGCACGTGACCAACATCGATGCGCTTTTCATCGAGTATGCACAGAAACACTTTGCTGAACATGATCCTAAAGCCTGGCAAACCATTGTCGAGCTTGAGGGCAAGATCGATCGCAAAAACCTCAGTTTCGCCATGAAGGACCGTCCACTACGTGTAGTGGCCTTGGACATGTACTTGACTCAGAAGCGCATATCGGACCCTGTGATGGAGGGTCTGCGATCAGCAGTGCGCTATGACAAAACCTACTTCGACAAGATCGTTGCCAGCCTGCTGCCGCTGCTGGAGAAGCTGACCACAGGACGAATTGCCGAGCTGCTTTCGCCTGACTACATGGATCTTGAAGATCCGCGACCCATCTTCGACTGGATGCAGGTCATCCGTAAACGAGCGGTGGTCTATGTGGGACTGGATGCATTGTCGGATACCGAAGTGGCTGCGGCCGTTGGGAACTCCATGTTCAGCGACTTGGTGTCAGTCGCAGGTCACATCTACAAGTTCGGTATCGACGACGGCTTGCCCGGTGCCTCCGGCGCCAAGGTGGCGATCAACGTCCATGCCGACGAGTTTAACGAACTCATGGGCGAAGAGTTTATACCGATGATCAACAAAGGCGGCGGCGCCGGCATGCAAGTCACCGCCTATACCCAGACCATGAGCGACATTGAAGCCAAGATCGGTAACCGGGCCAAAGCTGGCCAGGTCATCGGTAACTTCAACAACCTGTTTATGTTGCGTGTGCGCGAGACCGCCACTGCTGAGCTGCTGACCAATCAATTACCCAAGGTTCAGGTGTTTACCAGCACACCGGCCAGCAGCGCCAATGATGCAATCAACGGCAAGACGGCCTTTACCTCCAACACCCACGATCAGATCCAAAGCGTCAGCGTGCCAATGATCGAGCCGGCGCATGTGGTTGCTCTGCCCAAGGGGCAATGTTTTGCCCTGATCGAAGGCGGCAATCTCTGGAAAATCCGTATGCCGCTGCCGGCAAGTGATCCGGACGAGGTGATGCCCAAGGATCTGCAGGCCCTGGTTGAAGGGATGCGTAAAGGATCAGGAACGAACAGCGAATGGTGGCAGGCGCCGGGATATCAGTCCCTAAGCGAATCGCTACCCGAAGACCTGGTCGATGATTTCCGCCTGATGGCCAACGACGACAAAGTCGCTTAGGGTAAAGGAGCAAAGCGATGGCCGATATCGCGGAAAAAGCCCAGCAGCAGCAGGAAGGGCAAAAATCCTTTCTTGGCATGGTGTTCGCGGCGCCCTTCCACTTCCTGGGGGTGATGTTCGGCTCACTGCTGGGCGCCATCCTCGTTGAGTGGCTGTGCATGTACGTGTTCTGGCCGGATGCTGGCTGGAAGCACGCCCAGCAGATGTTTGAGCATGAACTAGGCTGGGTGTCCCAGGACTTGTTACACAGCGTTGTCATCAAAGAACCGGGGCGCACCGCAACCTGGCTGGCAAAAACGACTTATGACTGGCTGATGGTAAAAAGCGGCCTGCAAGACAGCATTAACTCATTGACCCAATACGCTCGCTCCACGTCGCCGCAGCACGCCGGCATGTTCGACCTGCGCTACGAACTCGGTCGGGTCATGATCAAGTTCCAGGATTACGGCTTGGCCATGCTTTATACCGTGCTCACCTTTTGCGTACGAATGGTCATCCTGATACTGACAATCCCACTGTTTGCACTGGCGGCGTTTACGGGCCTGGTGGATGGCCTGGTGCGACGTGATCTACGCAAGTTCGGCTCCGGCCGTGAGTCGAGCTACCTGTATCACAAAGCACGCGGAACCATTATTCCGCTGGCCATCGTGCCATGGACGATTTACCTGGCTATCCCGATCAGCATCAGCCCCCTGCTTATTTTGCTGCCGTGCGCGTTGTTATTGGGCGTATCGGTTTACATCACTGTCTCCAGTTTCAAAAAATACCTCTAGGAGCTGCCCATGCAGTGGACACAAGAACAGCAGCCCATCGTCGATTCAACAGCAGAGAAGCTACTGGTCCAAGCCTTCGCCGGCACAGGCAAAACCACAACACTGGTTGGTTATGCCACCCACCACGCCTCGGTTAAAATGCTTTATCTCTGCTACAACAAACCCGTCGAGCTCGCTGCCAAGGGACGCTTTCCTCGCAATGTGGTCTGCAAGACGGCGCATGGCTTGGCTTATGCGGTCTATGGCAGCCAATACGCCGCCAAACAGACCAATAACTTACGCCTCACCGATATCGCCAGGGCCATCAATACCCAGGACTGGGAGCTGGTACGAGATGTACTGAGTACGCTGAACAACTTCATGGCCAGCGCCGATAACGAGCTCGGCCGCGGACACTTTCCCAGGTTTCAGGGTCAACGAATGCTCACCAGCGCGCAGGAACGATTTCTGGACAGTGCACTGGGTGTCGCCAGAATTATCTGGAACCGGATGATCGACCTGCAGGACACGGGAATGTTGATCACCCACGATGGATATTTAAAGCTCTATCAGTTGAGTAAACCTGACCTGAGCCAGCGATTTAAGGCGATTCTGCTCGATGAAGGTCAAGACGTGAACCCGGTCATTGCCGACTTGGTAAGGATACAGCGCATCTGCAAAGTCACCGTCGGCGACCCTCACCAGCAGATTTACCGTTTCCGTGGTGCCGAAGACGCTCTCAACAGCGATTGGATGGCCGATGCAGAGCGCCACTACCTGACCCAGAGCTTTCGCTTCGGTCCAGCAGTCGCGCATGTGGCCAACATCATCCTTTTTTACAAGGGTGAAACTCGAAAGCTGCAAGGGTTAGGCCCCAAAACCCAGGTTAAACGTGCGCTTCCTGAAGACCTACCGCATCGCACATACATCCATCGCACGGTTACCGGCGTCATAGAGAACGCGCTTAGCTTGGTAGCGAGCAAGCCTAAGATCTATTGGGTAGGTGGCATCGACAGTTATTCATTGCGCGACCTGGAAGACTTGTATCTGTTCAGCCGCAACCAAAACCAATCCGTGCAAAACCGTAAGTTACTGCGCGATTACCGGGACTTCTCGCAATACGTTGAAATTGCCGAGGTGAGCCAAGACTCGGAGATGCTGCGATCGATCAAGATCATCGCTGCCTATCCCGATCTGCCTCAGCGCATCCAGACACTGCGGGCTCGGTCAGTAGACAACGAGCTGGATGCCACGATTACACTGACCACAGGGCATAAAGCCAAGGGGTTAGAATGGGATTTTGTGAGCCTGTATGACGACTTCAGCGCTGACCCGCTGTCGCCCGATATCGATCAGGGTCGCAAAGACGACGAACTGAATCTGCTATATGTGGCCGTGACGCGGGCAATGAAGATACTGGCGTTAAACTCGATGGTGTTATCCATCATGCAGCGCTATGTGGATGCAAGAACATCTCTAGCAGGGCAAGTACGCTAAAAGGAATTCGCACCCAGCAGAGCGTCTTTGATACCTCTGTTAGGCGGCTCATAGACGGCTAGTAGGGAGACTCCAATTTCTGCTCATAATCGAGATCTTCTTGCGAGATGTGGAAGAAATCTTTTTCAACGCCGCATATTTTTATCGCACGCTCTAATGAGACGTAGTCCCAAGCGGGTTTAAGATCGCGATCAAAACTCACCAACGCATATGTATCTTTGTCGGATGAAATGCCCACGCCCTTGGGGTAATGCTCCACCCATGAGCTGCGGGCTAAAATTTCTGAAAAGCTCAACTCGCGCTTGAGACTGTACCAATGTGGACGCTTTATTTTGAATAGGCCAGATTTCTGCAACTCACTCACGGCTTTTACGAAAATTTCTTCAACAACATTAGTCACGGATGTGCCGGTGTAATTTTTGAGCTGGGAACATAGAAATATAGACGTTCCATCTGAATTCACTCGCACCCTTAAAAAACAAGTACCTATGTGATCATATCCAGGAAACTGAAAGCGTCGAAAATCTTTTTGATAGGCCGTCATAAGACGCTCGTAGTAATGAGATTCACTAAGATGCTACACCGACCAGGCTTAAACGTCAGCTTCGCCAAGCAACGAAAATCACCGATTCAGTCGCAGAGTATTTCCGGTTGATTACACATCCTCAATACTGAAAACCTGGCAGCTCCACACATGAAGGATGTCGCCATGAGTCGCCAGGCATTTGAATACCATACCGAGTTCGCCCCTCTGCACTATCTCGTCCGAACCAAAAAACTCTTCATGTTTAAGTCCGAAGAGCCATCTACCGATCCTGACGTTCAAGGCTTCCTGCAGGATCCGGAACATCAGCAGCGCCTTGCTCAGCTAGGCCAAGAGGGCTGGGAACTGATCAGCGTTCAACCCGTAGTCAGGGGCGAAGTCCAGATTGGCAATCAAAATGCCCAGGGCTGGGCATACGGCATTGCCTTGCCCACCGGCTATCTTCTTTTCTTCAAGCGCTCGATCCAACGAGACTGAGGGTGCAGTTACCGTACGAAGAAATCCTAACGGCCCGGAATATGGTTTTCTTGCGGCGACTATAGTGTGATCACGGCAAGCTGACGGCAACAGGAATGACTTGAGCCTAGCCGTGATCCAGACACTGCGCCTACCCGCCCTTACATGCCGATTCGTATTGACAGGACTGATCTCGCTTTTCGGGATCATTCTATCTACCTCCCAAGCGGTAGCTGCTTCTGCCTCCGAACAGGCCAACCTGGACGTCATGATCCGCCAGTTGAATGCCTTGGAGGACACAGCACGTCGTAGCGCTCAAGTAGCAGACGAGCCGGGCAAACGGTACTTCTTCGATTACCAGCGCTTGGCGGGTGACATCGCCCGAATCCGCAATGGCTTGGAGGGCTACCTGACGCCAAGCCGAGCCCAACCTCGGGATCCAGCCGAGCTTTCGGGCCAATACACCACCGAAGGTCGCAAGCCATGAGCATGAACGGCGCTCAGGCGTCCGCCTTTCAAGCGGCGAGTGGTTTCCCGGCTTCGTCGAGCTACCTATTTTTCGTCGGCGTGGCCGTGGCTATCACGTTCGTGTGGGGGGCCTGGGCCGTCTGGAGCTGCTACCGAGGATGGGCCACCGGCAACCTTGACCGGACGATTGCTTCGACCTCTTTGGTTCGCATCCTGCTGCTTTGCATGATCCTCACCACCTTTGTACTCAGTTGATCGTATTGGAGACTCACCATGAATTTGCTTTCACAAACACGCTACATGCTGATCGGCATGCTTGCTCTTCCACAACTGTCCATGGCTGCCCTCCCCCAGTCACAGCCTCCGACTCGAGGTGAGGGATCTAACCTGATGCAAACCATGCAGAACTACGCCTTTGACGGCATGTCGCTGATAGGTCTGATCGTCTGCGCCGTCATTTTCATCGGGGTAGCGTGGCACGCCTTCGGCGTTTACCACGAGATCCAACACGGCAAGAAGAAATGGGCTGATCTTGGAGCAACGGCCGCTGTCGGTGTGGCTATCTTGGGTGTCGCCATCTTTCTGATCACCAGGGCAACTACCATTCTTTAAAGAGCCTTGGCCATGACAGAACTCTCTGACGATGGGACGCTAATTTTCCTACCGGTGCGGCTGAACAATCAGCCGGTCATCATGGGCGGCCTCACTGCCGATGAAATGTGGGCAACCCTAGCGATCAGTGCCGGCTCAGGATTGGTAATTGGGATTCTGGCAGCAATTTTGACCCATATCTGGGCGCTGATTATCGCCACCGCCATGCTCTTCGCGATCCTTGGGCTGACTCTTGCGAGCCGCTTTTTAAGGCGTTGGAAACGCGGCCGACCGGACACCTGGCTCTACCGCCAGATGCAACTGAGCGTTGCTCGATATCTTCCTACCTGGAACAAGGCCCACCTGATCACACGCACAGGTGCGTGGACCTGCCGTAGAACGGGGGCTCAATGACTTATCGAAAAAAAGTGGACGCCCAACTGTCCCATATCAACAGCCTGCGCCTGGTCATTGGCCTGCTGATCGCCCTGGGGCTGTACATGGCCTATGGCTGGCAGAGCGCACCGCGTGATTTGACTATCCATGTACCTCCAGATCTGCGGTCGGGCAGCACACGTCAGTGGTGGGACGTCCCCCCAGAATCGGTGTATGCCTTTGGCCTCTATATTTTCCAGCAAATGAATCGTTGGCCCGTCGACGGTGAAACCGACTACGAAGACAACATCGCCCGTTTGGGTGGCTACCTGACGCCCAGTTGCAAAGCTTATCTGCAAAAAGACTTCGAGCTGCGCCGCAACAGTGGGGAGTTGCGCAAACGCGAGCGCGGTGTATTCGAGATTCCAGGCCGAGGAATTGACGATAAATCAGAACAGCATATTGAGCAGCACAGCATCAACGACTGGACGGTCAACTTGGATATCACCGCGGACGAGCACTACGGCGGAGAACGAGTGAAACGCGCACTAGCGCGTTACCCGCTGCACATCATCCGATCAGACATTGATCCCGAGAAGAATCCTTTTGGACTCGCCTGGGACTGCTACAGCAGTAACCCTCAGCGCATCGAAGTCTCCGCAGAACCTGCCCGGTCGGGAGGCAAATGATGATGCGTCGGCTGCTGATTATCGGATTGCTCATGCTCAACTTCTTCGGCATGGCCAACGCCGTAGAGATCTTACGCTGGGACCGAATTCCACTGGCGCTGCCCTTGATCGTCGGCCAGGAACGCATTGTTTTTGTCGACCAAAATGTTCGAGTGGGTCTGCCCCGGAATTTGGTTGATAAGCTGCGCGTACAGAGCACCGGTGGCGCACTGTACCTTCTGGCCAAAGAACCCATACCTCCGACTCGCCTGCAGCTCCAAAATATGAGCAGTGGCGAAATCATGTTGGTGGACATCATCGCTACAGAAGGTAAACCAAATCAGCCCGCGCCAGAGCCTGCAAAAATTGTTGCAGGTGAAGGTTCCTCGCCTCGTTACGGGCAGGCAAGTTCTAAGCCGACGAGCAGTCGCGCTCCGGTCCCCACGTCGGAGCCCAACGTTCAAGACGAGGATCCGCCGACTCCGCGCCGCGAGACGCCTCTGCCTGTGGTCGTTACACGCTATGCCGCACAGATGCTCTATGCCCCTCTGCGCACCGTGGAGCCTGTAGACGGTATCGCCCAGGTCAATCTTAAGCGGGGCCTGAACCTCACCACTTTGCTGCCGACGTTGCCGGTCGAGGCCTCTGCTTTAGGAGCATGGCGGTTAGACGACTACTGGGTGACGGCAGTGAAACTGCGCAACACCAGCACTCAGCACCTTGCCCTCGATCCGCGGGAGCTGATGGGGGACTTCATCACGGCGACGTTTCAGCACCCTTACCTCGGCACCAAGGGTGATGCAAGTGACACCACAACGGTCTATCTGGTGACACGCGGCCATGGTTTGGCCGAATCGTTACTGCCGGCGGCCGTCAGCCAGATCGATCCGAAAGGAGGTCGCCGTGAAGAGTAATCCCCTGGTCAAATTCCTGGTCATCCCTTTCGCGATCCTGGCGTTGTTTGTAGTGGTCAAACTATTCAGTAAGGGCAGTTCAGATAAACAGGCTCAGGCTCCAGAAACGCTCGTGCTCAGTACGGGGGAAGCTAAAAAGCTTGGCGTTGACGGCGATACCCCCGGCGACACGCTGCGCACCATCGTCGTGGAAAGCAGACAGCTCAAAGACCAAGTCTCCAATGCGCTGAAGAACAACGATGAGTTGAAGCAACAAAACCTTGAGCTACAAAGACGTTTGCAGTCGATCAACGACAACGTTGACAGCAAGCTGCAAAACGCCCAGCAAACAATGAAACAGGAGTCACAACAACAAAGCCAGACCATCCTGGATACGCTGCAGCAGCAATACAACACACTGAGTAACAAAGCTGCGAACGCAGGCTCTTCGAACGCTGATTTGCCGATCGGCTTTGGCATTCAGCCTGGGGATGGGCAAGACTTCAAAGGCGCACCTGGACCGGATGTCGTTTGGATCGAGCCACAGGACGCTACTCCTGTCGATATCAATGGAAAGCCCATTGCGGCAGGCTCTAATCAAACCGCCTCGGGATTTAACTTCCCGACCTCCTTCGGCGAGTCCGTAGATCGAGGGCAAAATGCTCTGCGTACGGGCGCTCAGAACGTTGCGGGTGAGATCTCGCCACAGGAGGCCCGCAAACAGGTACGCAAGGTCTATACGCTGCCACAGAACTCCACATTGATGGGTTCTGTCGCGATGTCCGCATTGATCGGCCGCGTGCCCATCGACGGCACGGTCAACGACCCCTACCCGTTCAAAGTGCTAATTGGTCCGGACAACCTCACCGCTAACGGTATCGATTTGCCCGACGTCGCCGGCGCCGTGGCCAGCGGCACAGCGTCCGGCGACTGGACTTTGTCTTGCGTACGCGGACAGATCAAAAGCCTGACATTTGTTTTCAACGACGGCACCGTGCGCACGCTGCCACAGCCCCAAGAGGAAACGAACGGCAGTCAGAACAGCAATAACCAGAACAATGGTAACCAAACCACCATTCAAGGAGGCCTGGGCTGGATCAGCGATGCCTACGGTATTCCCTGCATCAGTGGCGATCGTAAAAGCAACGCCTCGCAATACATCGGTTCCCAGGTACTGATTACTGCGGCCGGCGCCGGCGCTGCCTCCCTCATCAAATCGGATGGAAACAGCAGTTCATTTATAAATCCGCAGTCCGGGACCATCGGTTCAGTTGGCGGCTCAGGCAGTGACGCCATGGGCAAGATCATCGGCCAAGGCGTCAATGATGTGTCCAGTTGGGTGAACAAGCTCTACGGGCAAGCCTTCGCGGCAGTGTACGTGCAGCCCGGGGCGAAAGTTGCCGTTCACTTGGACCAGCAGCTGACCATCGATTACGAACTCCAAGGCCGCAAGGTCAACTATCGCTCAGGAGCCCGTCATGCTTCGACTGCGCTTGACTAATCATTCTTTAAAAATCGGAACCTACCTGGTGATCGCAATGCTCGGGACTGGCTGCTCCACCAGCAAGGACGAGCTGCTCCCCCATGGCGACAGCACGATGATGGACGTTTGGAATCAAGGTGCCAGTGGTTCAGGAAATAGCACGAGTAGCCGCCAGTTGCTCGATGCGCGCCAAAACCTCCGGCGACCTCTGGAGACGGGTGAAACAGACAACGCCAAATTCACCCGCACAGCCCAAAACGAGATCTACAGCCAGTTTAAGCGTCTGCCCAATCCGGACCTGGTCATGTATGTCTTTCCCCATCTGGCGGGCTCTGATCCAGCCCCTATCCCGGGCTACACCACAGTGTTCCCGTTGTACCAGCGCGTGCAATACGCCATGCCTGGCGAACGCACGGAGGCCTATTAATGAGGTTTTTTGAGCGGTTTAAAACACGACGTGGCTCAGACCGAGTCGAGCCGGAGCTCGCAGTGAATGCTAGCGAGCATGTCGACGTGCAGGCATCAGCCACTGAATCTTTGGAGGCAGCGACCGAACGCTACTTCGCACGCCTGGCTGCCATGGGCATTCCCTCGCCGAGTGATTGGCGCAACCCAAAGAAAAAACCAGCGACTACCGCTGACGTAGACCGCATGTACGACGTGAACCCCTCTTTCGTGGATCTACTGCCGTGGGTGGACTATCTGCCGGCGGAAAAAGCCATGCTGCTGGAAGACGGTGTGTCTCGTGCCGCGTTCTTCGAGCTGACACCGATCGGCACCGAAGGTCGAGATCCCGACTGGTTGCGCAAAGCCCGGGATGCCTTGGAAAACGCCCTGCAAGACTCTTTCGATGAGCTGGAAACCTCCCCGTGGGTCGTGCAGTTGTACGCTCAGGACGAAACCAGTTGGGACAATTATCTGCAGCAGCTGCACGACTACATCCAACCCCGGGCGCAGGGCAGTAATTTCACCGAGCTTTACTTGAAGCTGATCAAGCAGCACCTGGAGGCTATTTCCAAGCCAGGCGGGCTGTTTGAAGACACCAAGGTCAGCCAACTGCCGTGGAGGGGCCAGCAACGCCGCGTCCGCATTGTCGTCTACCGACGCACTCAGGGGGCACAAGCAGACGTACGCGGCCAAGCACCTGCCCCCTACCTAAAAATCATCTGTGATCGCTTGGTAGGCGGGTTGGCAAACGCCGGCATCAAAACCCATCGCATGGATGGCCATGCTATCCGACACTGGCTGATTCACTGGTTCAATCCACGGCCTGACCACCTCGGCCCTGCAGACGCTGATATCCGCCGTTTTTATGAGGTGGTTTGCAAGCAGGTGCCGGCAACGGAGGAAGGCGAGTTGCCGCTGGCCAGCGGGACCGACTTTTCGCAAAACCTGTGTTACCGCGAACCGCTGTCGGACACAGAGAAAGGCTTGTGGTACTTCGACGGCCTGCCCCACCGCGTAGTGATGCTCGATCGTCTGCGGGAAGCGCCTAAGACGGGACACCTGACCGGTGAAACACGCAAGGGCGGTGATGCGCTCAATGCGCTGTTCGACAAAATGCCAGAGGACACCATTCTCTGTATCACGCTCGTGATCACTCCGCAGGACATACTTGAAGGCCACCTGGAGCAGCTTTCACGCAAGGCCGTTGGTGATACCCAAGCATCGATCCTGACCCGCGAAGACGTTGCTGTCGCCCGCCAGTTGCTCGGCCGCAAGCACAAGCTGTACCGGGGCAGCGTAGCTTTTTACCTACGCGGCAAAGACGATTTGGAGTTGCAGGAGCGCAGTTTGCAACTGAGCAGTGCCTTGCTAGGAGCGGGTATGGAACCCGTGGAACCTCGGGATGAGGTTGCCCCCTTAAACTCGTACCTCAGATGGTTGCCCGGCAATTTTGATCCCAATGAGCGCAAAGCACTGGAGTGGTACGCGCAACTCATGTTCGCTCAACACATTGCTAACCTGGCTCCCGTCTGGGGACGGTCGACCGGAACGGGACACCCAGGAATCACCCTGTTCAACCGAGGTGGAGCACCGATTACCTTCGATCCACTGAACAAGCTGGACCGCCAAATGAATGCGCATCTATTCATCTTCGGCCCTACGGGTTCAGGAAAGTCGGCCAGCGCAACGAATATCCTCAGTCAGATCGTTGCCATCTATCGGCCGCGACTTTTCATCGTTGAAGCCGGCAACAGTTTTGGCTTGCTGGGAGACTTTGCCAAGAAGCTCGGTTTGACGGTCAACCGTGTCCGTCTCGCACCAGGATCAGGGGTCAGCTTAGCGCCCTTCGCCGATGCGGAAAAACTCATTGAGCCGACCGCGAACGTCAAAACGCTCAAGGCTGATGACCTCGAGGCCTCGGACGAACACCTGGCAAGCCAAACCGAAGACGAACAGCGCGACATCCTGGGAGAGATGGAAATTACGGCCAGGCTGATGATCACTGGCGGGGAGGATAAAGAAGATGCGCGCCTTACCCGAGCAGATCGGAGCGCCATCCGCCAATGCATTCTCAATGCGGCACAGAAATGTGTAGCGGAACAACGGATCGTGCTCCCTGAAGACATTCGTGAGGCACTGCGAGAGATGGGGCATGAACCGGGTATACCGGCTGCTCGAAGCTCCCGTTTTCTGGAGATGGCGGAAGCCTTGTCCATGTTCTGCATGGGCACCGAAGGTGACATGTTCAACCGTCCAGGTACGCCATGGCCCGAAGCGGACATCACCATTGTGGACCTGGCTACGTATGCCCGAGAAGGCTACAGCGCACAGATGGCCATCGCCTACATTTCGCTGCTCAACACGGTCAACAACATCGCTGAGCGGGATCAATTCAAAGGCCGCCCCCTGATCTTCTTCACCGATGAAGGCCACATCCAGTTGAAGGTTCCACTGCTGTCCCCCTACTCCGTCAAGATCACCAAAATGTGGCGAAAGCTGGGAGCCTGGTTCTGGATGGCCACTCAAAACGTTGACGACGTGCCGCCAGAGGCATCGGCCCTGCTCAACATGATCGAGTGGTGGATCTGCTTGAATATGCCGCCTGATGAGGTGGAGAAGATCGCACGCTTTCGTGAACTGACCCCAGCTCAGAAATCGATGATGCTGTCCGCACGCAAGGAAAGCGGGAAGTTTACCGAGGGCGTAGTGCTATCCAAAAGCATGGAAATGTTGTTCCGGGTGGTACCGCCTAGCTTGTACCTGGCCCTGGCCATGACGGAACCGGAAGAGAAGAAACAACGCTACGACATCATGCAGGCCAAAGGCTGCAACGAGCTCGACGCGGCCATTGAAGTTGCCGCAACGCTAGACCGCTATCGCGGTATCGAACCTCACATCATCACTTTTCCCGAGCAAGTCACGGCCTTGGAGCGCCACGTATGAGAACACTGAATTCCTTGACCCAGAACCTGATTGAAAGTCTGACCCAGTTGCTTGAACAGCCTGGTGAGGATGCTTTGCAGACTTTGGAGGTTTGCGCCCCCGTCCTGATAGAGGAACTGCAACAGGTTTTGATACGTGCCGTGGACCGTCGTGACATCGAGTCCCAGCTTCAAACGGTGTTAACCAACTGGCTTCGACAGCACCCTCAGCCCGAGAGTGCTGAACACGCCCTCCTTGAAGCACTGCGTAATCAAGCACTCTTGTCATCGAAGCCTACGGCCGAGCTCCACACATGATTCGGTATATGGGGGTAGTGGGTTTTCTAGTATTTTTTTTGATTACTGTCGGCTACGCCGTCCTCAAAAGCGAGGTGCAAACACGACAACATCCAGGCCCTTGGACGTTTGGGCAGGTTAATGCTCGCTGGACTGTGACAGAGTTTGCGGATCTGGAATGCCCGT
The DNA here is from genome assembly GCF_001728855.1 of Pseudomonas sp. AP19. Lineage (NCBI taxonomy): Bacteria > Pseudomonadati > Pseudomonadota > Gammaproteobacteria > Pseudomonadales > Pseudomonadaceae > Pseudomonas > Pseudomonas sp. AP19. Next base: position 30,898 of record NZ_LXJP01000046.1, read on the forward strand.
ATTGCAAGATCTACACACCGGCTCTCAAAGCCTGGGTCCAGCAGCAGAAGAACGTAAACCTTCAGTGGCATCACCTGCCACTGGATTTCCACGGTTCGGCCGCTATTCACGAAGCCAAAATCGTTGAGTGCGCAGGAGAGTTGGGCGGAGCGCCGGCATTCTGGCAAGCCGTCGACCAGGTCTTTGAACGAACTCGTAGCAACGGCCTAGGCTTTAATGGTCAGTTGGACATCAACGACGTTGGTCACCAGGCACTGATGGCCTGTGCTGCAAACAATAAACAGATCTCTCTACGCATCAGTAGGCAGGCAGAAGAAGCCCTTAAGTCTGGGGTCACAGCGACACCCACCGTGCTGATTAGAGACAACAAAACCGGCAGGTCTCTAAAGCTGGAAGGTCCTGCCAATGATGTGATGTTGCTGTCGGCAATTGACTTGTTGATTCAGAAAGATAACTAGCTCTGCACCATATTTTCACTATGTGCACACGCGGCCAGCAACCGCCACTCATGTGCGAAAGGTGAAATGTTGGTTGTTTCTAGCATAGGCGATTTAAACGACCGACCACGCCGGTGTGTAGAGTAGAGCGAGCCAACCTGCAGCAGCCAGGTACGGACCAAAAGGAACAAGCGCTGTCCGTTCTATTTTGCCCAACGCAAGGAGCGTGCTTCCTACCACAGCAAATACTAGTGACGATAGCACCAACGTCACTGGCAAGATCTGCCAGCCACCCCAGGCGCCGAGCATGGCCAACAGCTTCAGATCGCCCTGGCCGATACCGTAATCGCCGGTGATCAACCTGGAAAGGAAACGAATGGCCCAAAGCACCAGGTAGCCACCCACAGCTCCCCACAGGGCATGGGACAGGGTTGTAAACAGCTCGAAGCTGTTGACGATCAAGCCCAGCCACAGCAGCGGCAACACCAGCACGTCGGGCAGCAGTTGGTGATCGAGGTCAATCAAGCTCAGGGTCAGCAAGCCACCGACCAACACCAAAGCGGCCAGGCCGCTTGTCCCAACACCGTAGTGCAGCGCTGCCCAGCTTGAAAGGCCTCCCATGACCAGTAGCGTCATACTGAATCGAGCGTTTATTTGATCAGGCAGTAATGACACGGACGAACGCGGACGGTGCTCAGTAGGCGATTCTTGCCCCAGCATCTGGGCGGCGTCCAAACTCCATTGTCTTTCCAGGAAAGCAGGAATACTGACAACCAAAGCGTTGACGGGTAATCCGGCCAAAAGACCAACCGTGAAAAGAGCTATCGGTAGTGAGTCCTGCACCTGACTTTCCTATGAGTTTGCTGTTGGAGAGCATAATTAACCTGCGTATTGCCCCCACTTTTTTATTCCTGCTCTTGCTTCGTCCTCACCGATACCGCTTACAAGCGAATCAGCAAAGGTCAAATGAGCATCCATATAGCGGTCAAAATCTTTCTCTGGAACTCCGTTCGCAAGAGCACGGCTCCACCACGAAAAAACAACCACAAGCTTGCCAAGCTCAGGATCATAATCGTCCTTCAAGCGTTCAAGACCACCATCGTTAAAGGCGACAGCCCATCCGAACGCTTTGGAAAAATCGCGGACATTTTGGGGTTGCGAGCCGCGAGCCAATTGTTTATGTCTAGCAGCGTGTGTTTTACGATCCTCTTCCAGTGAAGGCACATAAAGAAGCCCGCAGATGCGGCATGTGGACACACTCATAAGTCATTCCCTCGATTGTTAAGAGCTAAGAGCGGAGCCTGGAACTGCATAAGGAACTTTTAGGCAGGTCGTATGCAGCATATTTCCTCGATCTCCTCGCTTATGGCAACCATTGCTGCCCTCAAGCCTGCGTCAAGGTAACTATGGCCGGCAGGCTTGGCGGCGAGGTCTACAGGACACGCATAAATTACCAGTAGTCTGGTTTATCGATTGGTTTTTTTCGTGTGGGTATGCGAGACGGTAATTGATGCTGGGCCAGTTCAACGTTCTTCACCACATGCCGCATCCAGGTCGCATACTGCTTCAACGATCCTGGAACCGCTCGCTGAATGCCTTCCCTGTGAGGAAGTATCACTCCGAGGTATAGCTCTGGGAAATCTTCACGGAGCGCCCGCAGCGCCGGGGTCATGTCGGTATCAGCCGACACCAAGACGAGCTGCTCTATACGTTGTTCAGGTGGCAGAGTCGCCTGCCGAGCTGCTAGGCGGTACATGCTGATAGCGATATGTACGTCTGTCTCTTTTTCTTCAAGCTTCCAGATCTCGACCTGATCAGTCCTGGACGCTGGAGTGTACTTATCGATAAAGCGCGGAGCTTTACCCGATTCAAGCTGGTGACGCCCATAAAACACGCTTACATCGAGTGCAATCAATGCACGAAGGTACGTATCTTGAGCTTCTTTAGAAGCAATGCCACGGGTGGCCAAGGAGGGTTTGACGCCGGAAGTGAAAAAGCTGACGGCATCGAGGGTATTTTCTGGGTGCTCGACACGTATTATGTGAGCCAGCAGTCCCGGAAGATCAAGCCACTTATACTGGGTGCCCGCCAACAGGCCGTAAAACAGGTTGTAGCCGTCTACAAAGCAAGCTGTACGCAAGATTCTCCATCCCTAGAAACGAAAAAACCGGCTCAGGGCCGGTTTCTTCACCCCAACTGCCAGCGAACTGAATCACTGCGTACGGGGCTGAGTAGTGAATTCATTGTGCAAGTTACTACAAGCAAATACAAGCCCCATCAATCATTTTTGATCATCGTGGTTCACGCAGAATCACACCCGATCAGCCCACAAACCCATCTCAAAACCAGCCCTAAAGCTAGCCAGTCAGCTTCTTAGGCGCACTGGCCTGGTAGGTTAATCATACAGCAACTGCCATCCGGTCTGCCGGATACTGACGCATAAACTCCATGCTGTCGTCGGCGCCGGCATTCAACCAATCGACATACAGCCCCCGAGGCAAAATCACCAGCATGCGCTTTTCGTCCTCGGGCTTGTGGTAGTTGCGCATGAACGGGTGACCATCCGCATTGATGGTCAGCATGGTGAAGCTGTGCAGTTCCTCCCCGGTACCGGGATCGCGCCATTGCTCCCACAGGCCCGCTATGCCCATTAACTCACCGTCTGCCCGCACAATCCGCGTTGCAATCGGTTTACCCGTTCGCCAGTCAGGTTCATAAATGGCCGCGGCAGGGATAATGCAGTGTTGGGCCTTTCGCCAAGCTGTGCGGTACGACGGCTTTTGACTGGCCGTCTCCGATCGGCAGTTGTAGGTGCTGCGTACGATTTTGGTGTCCTTGCTCCAGGTTGGAATCAGCCCAAACGCGCCTGTCAGCGCTTCCAGCAACGCAGGCGATTCCTCGTCGACGTGCTCCGCACGGCGAATGAAAGCCCCGGTATAGCCTGGGTACAGTTGCAACCTACCCTGCTCGAAAGGCTCAACGCCAAATGTTTCGGCCACCCGCTGCGGCGACGGCGCTTCGTAATGACTGCACATACTCACACTCCTTGCAGATCCTGACGCCTCAATTGGCGTTGACTGTCCATAACTGGTCGAGTCGGGTGGTGTAGCTCGGGCTTTTCAGCTCACGGCGCATCGCCCAGGCCGGCGCCGCCGGCACAGCGGCCGTGCGCAGCGTGCCTCGACCCCAGCGGTTATTGATTTCGTCCAGGACGCTCATCACCTTATCGGCCGTGGCGGGCTGTGTGTGCGCAAACAGATCATCGGTAAATTCACCTGGTTGACGCAGATCCATTAGCAACACCTCGGCCTTACTGTATCGGAACCCAGGCCGGAACAGGCGTTCCACCGCTTGCGTGGCTTCGCGGGTGATCAAGCGCACGTCATTGGTGGGATAGGGCAGCTCCACCAACACGCCGTTAGCGTAACGCGCCTCGTCGGGGTTAAACATGCCGGTGCGAATGCTCACGCGGATCTTTTTGCACAAGGATTGCTGGGCTCTCAACTTCTCCGACGCCCGCTGCGCGTAGGTGGCCACCGCTTCCTTGATTGGCTCAAGTGTTTCGAGGCGCACGCCAAACATTCGGCTGCAGCAGATCTCCTGCTTGGCCGGCGCCGCCTCTTCCAGGGCCAGGCACGACGTGCCGGCCAGCTCACGCACCGTCTTCTCCAGCACCACGCTGAATTTTCGGCCGAGCAACCCGGGGTCGGCCTTGGCCAAGTCCATGGCCGTGTGAATCCCCAGGGCGTGCATGTGCGCCGTCATCCGTCGACCAATGCCCCACACCTCTTCAACGGCCGTATTGCGCAGCACCCAGTCGCGTTTAAACGGGTCGCACAGATCCACGACGCCGCCGGTTTGCGCCTGCAGGCGTTTTGCCGTGTGATTGGCAAGTTTTGCCAGGGTTTTGGTGTGGGCAATGCCCACACCGACCGGAATTCCGGTGTATTTTAGGACCTTGGCACGAATCTTTCGCCCGAATTCGGTGAGGTCGCCAGGCATCCCCGAGAGGTCGCAGAAAATTTCGTCAATGTAAAGGAAAGATGTCAACCCATGGACATCGGTTTGAATGAATGTTTGTCAGGGTTTAGATCAGGTGTCCGATGTCCATAGACCACACGCATTTTTCACAGAAATGGATCACGTGGTGTCCATGGCAAATACGCGATTTTTGTGGCGACGAAAGCTAGCGTGACCAAGATGAGCCAGCTCCAATAGTCCAAAGCTCATCCAATCTGGTTGTATAACTGGGGCTCTTAAGCTCTCTCCTCATACCCCATTCAGGTGATACAGGGACGCTGGCAGTCCGCAATGTACCTCTCCCCCACTTGGCATTTATCTCATCCAAAACATTCATCACTGGCCCGCTTGCCTCTGGCTGTGATGGCGCGAATAGGTCGCCGGTGAAAGCATGAGCACTGTGCTGGAGGCGCTAGCTGGACATCCTTACCCCGTAGCAGCTGTAAATTACGGGCAGCAATCGACCCCAAGCTGACGGTGGAGACAGCGAATTTGAGGGCGATTCACTAAACAAAAACAAGGCCGCAATCACGGCCTTGTTTTTTTCAGGGTGTTACTCGTGCGAATGGCCGTGCTCGGCGCTCTCGGAGGTTGCGCCTTTCTCGCCACCGCCGCATGCCGTCATCAGGCCTAGGAAGCAGATCAGAAGCATCGAACGAATCAGAGTAGTTGGGGTTTTCATGGGAAGACTCTTTAAAAATGGATGAAATAAATGGTCTGTGGTCAGGCTGAGCACCGAATTTTCGACAGTAGAAAAGCCATCGTCGCTTCGGATTACTGTTTGACGCTCAAGTAATCGCCGGTCGTTTTCAGTGCGATGGTCACGTCGTTATTGCTGCGATTACGCCAAAACCAGCCGTGGGTGCCGTCAAAAATGGCGGTGAATTCACCTTTATCACTTTTGACCTGCTTGCCCTTGTTGTAGCTGTGGAAGTAACCCTTTTCACCGTTGTAGGGCTCACCATGGGTGTCGTAGTTCACAGGCCCACCAACCGCAGTCCATTCATAGCTGACAGTCTTGTTCTTGAGCACTTCCAGTTTGATTTCTGTCCCTTCACCTGGCTTGAGCGTGACGCTCATTTGATTCGTCTTCAGAACTGGGGTAGGTGTTGGCACCGGCTGAGCAACAGGTTTCGCAATAGGTTGGACTTGCGCAACCTGCGGGGCTGGAGCTGCTGGTTGAGGTGGTGCGGCATCCGCCAACGCCTCTTGAGCAAGGATGATCTTCAATTCACCCATCTGGGTCAGTCCCAGTGCTCGGCCCACACCCGTTGGATCAACGGCGTATTCCGAAGGCATGACGACGGTCACCAGCAGGCCGACCGCAGTCAGCAGCGCAATGAGAGTCGAACGCACCAGTTTGCGAGTGCTAGGCAATTCATTAACAGTTGGAAGCGGAGTATTGAACATGGTCAGAATTCCTTACGCGGAGACAAACAGGCCGGTGATCTGGTAACCCATCAGCAGGAAACCGGCACTCATCATGGCGACGTTGGCGGTATAGGCGTGGCGCCAGAAACTGCCGGTACGTCGCCAATACCCCATCAGAATCAGAATCGCGCTGAGGGCCAGCAATTGGCCGATCTCGACGCCGACGTTGAAGGCGATCAGGTTCGGAATCAGGCCATCAGGCGAGATTTCGTACTCCTGGATCTTCGTCGCCAGACCGAATCCATGGAGCAGGCCGAAGATCAGCGTGGCCACCTTGGTGTTGGGTTGGAAACCGAACCAGCGTTGGAACGCGCCTAGGTTGTCGAGCGCTTTGTACACCACCGAGAAACCGATGATGGCGTCGATGATGTACGAGCTGATGCTGACCTCGGTCAGCACGCCAAGCAGCAGCGTGACCGAGTGGCCTACGGCGAACAGCGTGACGTAGAGCCCCACATCTTTCAGGCGGTAGAGGAAGAAGATCACCCCGAACAGAAACAGCAGGTGGTCGTAGCCCGTCATCATGTGCTTAGCGCCCATGTAGATGAAGGGCAGCAACATGACGCCGGAGCTTTCCTGGATGAATCCCTTGTCACCTTCGGCGACGGCATGAGCCATCGCCTCGGGCATTGCGAGGAAAAGTGACGCGACAAATAAAAACAGCAGTAGCAGGCGACGCGAAGGCGCAGTAAGTGCGTCAACGCCGCTCATCGAGTGCGAATCCATAGATCAATCCTACGTTGCAGGGATCAAAGGCCGCAGGGCGGCCATGGTCAGGATGCGAACGAAGGACGGGGTGGCCGCTCAATCAAGAAAATCGGCGGACGGGGAACGGAATAGCGTGGCGCATCGACCCGCAAAGAGAGCTTCGGCTGCGCGGCCAAGCTCAACGCGGAGGTAAGCTGTGGCGTTTCGTGCTGATGGTCAGGGGTCAGCGGGGAGTGGTAGTGATCCGAGCAGCTCGCACACGACATCTCGGCTTGCTGTTGATGGGAGTGATGGGCGTCTTGCGCAATCTCCCAAGCTGGCTGTTTCGGTGTCACTGACAACGCATAGGTATGCCCGGCCCAGGCCACAAACATGGCGAGAACAAGCGCGATTACCACCGTGGTTGTCAGTGTTCTGCTGAACATAGTGTTCGGGTTTCAACTCGTTTTGTAGGGCTTTGAAGCGTTTGACCATATCCTCCTAGGGGGGATAGGATGCCAGCGTAATTCATTGAGGCCCGAGGCTCAAGCCATGAGTGAGCACGAACACGAACACAACCATCCCCATACCCACCAAAGTCATGAGGCGATCATCAAGCGCCTCAAGCGAGCGGACGGCCATTTACGCGGCATCATCACGATGATCGAAGAAGGTCGTCAGTGCGTGGACATCGCCCAGCAGTTGCATGCGGTTGAAAAAGCGGTGTGCCAAGCCAAGCGCACGCTCATCCAGGATCACATTGATCACTGCCTGGAGGACACCGTTTCGGCGTTGAACAATGGCGAGCGCGCACCACTGGAAGCCTTCAAGCAAATCACCAAGTACCTCTAGGTCTGACATGACCAACCAGTCTTAGCAAATCTTAGGGACTTACGGTCGTCTATCTGGCCAACGGCGATGCTGATCATCGATCACGTACGGGTGTTCGTGATCCACACCATCCTGCCCGTCGAGGTGAGTGTGATCGTCCGGCAGGTTCTCATGGGTGTGTTTGATCGACTCTTGGTCATGCGCAGGACGCCAGATCACGATACTGACCACCAGTGCGCCACCGGCCACGACAGCGAGCCCAACAAACGACGCCGTGAGGCTGATGTTGGCACCCAGCCATCCCGCCAGTGGGTAGGTAATCAACCAGCAGGCATGGGACAGCGCAAATTGGGCGGCAAACAATGCTGGGCGATCTTCGGCATGCGCCGAGCGACGCAACAGCCGACCGCTCGGGGTCTGCGCCAGGGAATAGCCCACGCCGAGCAACATCCACAACGGCAACAGGAAATTGTAGGTGGTCAGGTTGATGCCAACGGCCAAGCCTACTACCAAGATTCCTCCGCCAAACAGCATGGCCGTTCGGTCTTTGATGTCTTTCAACAGCCGAGGTAAGACCAAAGCAGCGATCATGGAGCCGCCGCCAAACGCGGCCAGCGCCAATGCCGTAGAACTCTGCGGCAGAGCGAAGCGCGACTGCACCAGCACTACCGTATTGACGATAACCATGGCACTGGCGGCAGCTACCGTCAGGTTGAGAGCCAGGAGCCCTCGCAGGCGCGGCGTCGCGAGGAATATACGCATGCCACGGGTGGTTCGCTCATAGATGCTACGTCGCGGTGTTTGCTTCGCCTTTGGCAGCAGCACTGTGCCGACCAATGCCGCTGAGGCAAGGAACCCAATGACAGTGCCGGCGAATAGGTTGTGGAAGCTGATCACTGTCAGCAGTGCTGCGGCGAGCATAGGGCTGGCGACGCTTTCGAGATCGTAGGCCAGACGCGATAGCGACAAGGCACGGGTGTAGTCATCTTCATCCGGCAGGATGTCTGGAATGGTCGCCTGGAATGTCGGAGTGAACGCTGCTGAGGCTGACTGAAGGACGAAAATCAGTACGTAGATTTGCCAGACTTCCGTCACGAACGGCAGAGCCAGCGCAACCAAGGCTCGCACCAGATCCAGCGAAACCAGCATTGCCCGACGGGGGAGACGCTCTGCAAAAGCTGCTGCAATGGGTGCAACGCCGATGTAGGCCGTCATCTTAATCGCCAACGCTGTACCAAGGACGGCCCCCGCTTGGGCACCTGCAAGATCGAACGCCAGTAGGCCTAGCGCGACAGTGGCAAGACCAGTCCCTACAAGTGCAATCACCTGGGCCAGGAAGAGGTGACGGTAGGTTCGGTTGGCCAGGATTTTCAGCATGAGAAGTCTCACATGGAGAGGCGTGCGCCCATCTGGTTGTCGAGCATTTCTCGAAGAAAGAGAGCGACGAGTTTCTCGTTTATAGATGTTTTTGTATCCCCCCTAGGGGGATATAGCGCCATCCTAAACTAGAGGCGGGGACAGCTCAAGAAAATGGCGCTCAGCCTTTCATCGAATGTCAGGCAGAGAGTAAGGAAGTCGCTTGCCCAGTGAAGGCAATTGGCCATACGCTGCGAAGCGTGAGAGGTCTCACGGATATAAAAACATGAGCATGGAGCAAGCCCTGATGAAACTGTCTGCCCTTTTGATCGCCGCTTTACTTTCCATTACCTCCGTGGCGGCCTTCGCGCACAGCGGCGGTACTGATGCGAAAGGTTGCCACCGCAACCATAAAACGAACGACTACCACTGCCACTAAACGGTAAAAGCCCAGCTTGAGGCTGGGCTTCAATGCAAGCTGGCTTTCTCACATTTGTGGAGGCCAGTTATGCGATTCACCTTGGCACTCCTTGCACCATGCATAGAGTGCGTCGTACAGGATCAGTCCATGCGAAAGCATTTCATGATCGTCGGAATATCGCTGCGACAGTCCCAGTGAGATGGCGTACAGCCCTGCCGATTGCGGAGTCAGATCCAGGCGAGAGGTATCAGCGCCGCGTATGATCTTAGCCAAGTGCTGCAAGGCGGGCTCACTGAGTTGGTACTTCTTCAGAAATGCATCGAAACTGCACAGTTCGCCCTCATGAGTCAGTTCTACGCCGGGAATGTCGTAAGGCGCAGCGTCTTTCTCCGTCGCTAATCGCAGCACATCACCACTGGGTACGTATAAAAACTCAGGCTGCGGATCGATAAAGCGTGTGATCAACCAGGGACAAGCGATGCGGTCGATCTTGGGTCGTTCACGGGTAATCCACCTCATGGAACACCTCCTGCCTAGCTCGGTAGGTTGGGCGATCTGGCGGGCCCAGTGCCCGCCAGAGATTGTTAATCCACTCATGCGGTCTAGCGCAGCAGATGTACTGCCAACCCAACGAGCGCGCAGGCCATCAGCACCTGGATGACGCCCCGCTTGAAGCGGAACAAGGCAATCGCCGCTGCGATGGCGATCAGTGCAGAGGGCCAGTCGAGGTTGCCGCTGAAGCCCTTCGGCCACAGCACGTGATAGCCAAAGAAACACGCCAGATTGAGAATCACCCCAACGACGGCTGCCGTAATGGCGGTGAGCGGTGCGGTGAATTTGAGTTCGTTGTGGGTCGACTCCACGAGCGGGCCGCCCGCGAGAATGAATAGAAACGAGGGCAGGAAAGTGAACCAGGTCACCAGGGCGGCGGCCACAGCACCGGCCAGAAACACCTGATCGGCACCGAACACTTGTGAGACGTACGCTCCAACAAAGCCGACGAAGGCCACCACCATGATCAGCGGCCCCGGTGTGGTTTCCCCCAGTGCCAAACCGTCGATCATCTGCGTCGGCGTTAGCCAGCCATAGTGACCGACCGCACCTTGATAGACATACGGGAGGACTGCATAGGCCCCGCCAAAAGTCAGCAACGCGGCCTTGGTAAAGAACCAGCCCATCTGGGTCAAGGTGCCTTCCCAACCAAAGAGGGCGATCAAAGTACCCATCGGCAAAGCCCACAGCGCGGCGCCAATCAGGGCGAGCGACGCCAGTTTGAACCAGCTGAACCGGGCATGCTCAGGGGATGGCGTGTCGTCATCGATCAACGCCGGGCCATAAGACTTTTTGGCAGCGCTATGGCCCCCGATTCTGAACTTCTCGGGCGCCAGACGCCCTCCGACATAGCCGATTAACGCCGCCCCCAATACGATCAGCGGGAAAGGAACATTGAACGCGAAGATCGCGGTAAAGGAAGCTGCTGCTATCGCCCACAGCCAATTATTCTTCAGCGCCCGAGTGCCGATCCTGTGTGCTGCCTGCACCACGATGGCCGTCACGGCAGGCTTGATCCCATAGAAGAGGCCGGCCACCACAGGCACTTCGCCGAACGCGATGTACATCCACGACAAAGCGATGAGGATGAACAGAGAGGGCAGTACAAACAATACTCCGGCGATCACTCCACCCCAGGTTCGATGCATCAGCCAACCGATGTAGGTCGCCAATTGCTGAGCCTCTGGCCCAGGCAGCAACATGCAATAGTTGAGCGCATGGAGAAAGCGTCGTTCGGAGATCCAGCGCCGACGTTCTACCAGTTCCTGGTGCATGATCGAAATCTGTCCGGCTGGCCCGCCGAAACTGATGAAACCCAGCTTCAACCAGAACCAGAATGCCTCACGCAAGCTGATCGGCTTTGGCTTCGACAGATCCTCTTCAACCGCTGGTGCGAAAACCTTATTCATTGGGTTGTTCCTCTTTTACAAACCCAGCAAGCAGGCCGTCGAAGATGGCGCTCGCGGCAGCCAGCAAATGGTCGTCGTGGGTAATGGTTTCGCGCAGTCCTGCCAGCACCCGCTCGATGCCGGCAGCCTCCAAAGGCTGAATGCCGCCGATATCGAGGTAGTGCACCAACGCCGCGATACGGTTCAGGCCGGGCTCTTGAAGTTCAAAACTGGCTTGCAGGGTTTCGAAGGTCACGCGGTTGCCGACATGGCTGAAAGTTGCGTCATCGAAGTCGAAACCCAACACATCGACGGGACAGTCCTGCGGCGTGTCTAACCAGAGAATCTGCGCATTTGGGTCAATGAAACGGCGAATAAGCCAGGCACATGCCAGACGGTCTACCCAAGGGCGCTTACGGGTTGCCCAGACACGCCCCTGATAATCAACAAGGTTGAGTGCCGTTATTGGTTGGTCGCGGCTATGGGGCTCATCCGCAGACAGGGCCCTGCTGACCGCCGTTTCTAGCTCCTGCAACGCCGAATCCAGTTGCTGCTTAGGCTTGCCTGGGAAGTAATCGATGCGGATCAGTTGATCGTAGGCTTTGCGAAGCTTACGAATCTGCTTGGTGCTCGCCAGTGCGTTCTCAGCGTTGAGTTGTGCTCGGCATTCATCAAGCTCCGCACGAAGCCCGGCGTAGTCTTCGCTACGGTCGAACAACTCGACAAAGCGCTCACCGTCAGGATCGACAACGGGCAGAGTGTAAGCGGTGCCATTGATGGCAAGGATGTCCCGCTCGATAGACGCCAGCACTTCACGACAGAAACCGGTGTCAGGCAACAGATAGGCCCCATCGCGCAATACCGCCGCACCTGAAGCTTTCAAAGCGCGCCAAGCCCGCATGCGTTCGGTGGCATTAGCGGTGGGTAAGCCAAGAATCAGAGCTAGCCAATTTTTCATGTAGAGATAGCTATTTAATATGTAGTCAGTATTACATTACTCTTGATCTTGGCGTTTGAAAAGCCACCCTATAGAGCTAGGGTTTTGGCGAGACCAACTGGAGAAAGGGTTGCGAAGGCAGGGTTAATAGGTGCTGTGCGTGTTGGCCAGTCAATCAGGCTTTCAAGCTTAAGACGTTCGTGATGAGCGTCCGGTTTTGGCCGATTCTGTTGAAAACGTCGGTCTGCCCAAACTGCTTGGTCATTGACTGGTGAAAACGCCTTTTTTGTAACGCTGCTACGTGAAACTCGAGTCCGGAAGCCTCTGCCAAAAGTAAAGATTTCAACCTCGGACGCGTATTGTTCTGATGTGCAAACCATGGCCGACTTTTTCAACAGAATCGGCCGATAGCTGCCTGTTTCTATCGCCGTATCGCAGCCAGTCGGCAGAAAGCATCTAGCCCGGAGCTGCCAGCTGAGATGCCTCAATCTAGCAGAACGCTCATCTCTTTCCGGCTCGCCGCATCAAGGTTGAGCAGCAGAGTGGTCGGAATAGGCCAGCCGCTATACCCAGGCGACTAGCTGCACGCGCGCTGTGATCTCAAAGCTTTCTCGGCCCGCGCGGATCCAAAGAAATTATATTTGACGCAGGCAACTGCCTCTCAAGCTCAGCGATACGGTCATACAGCTCAATGATTTTCGCATCCGCTTCGCTCAATAAACTTGCGAGTTGGTCGCGCTGCCGGGCAACTTGCTCAATCCGATCACGCAGGGCGCGGGTTTTCTGGCGTGCGAGAAGATTTACCTTGTTCAACGAAGGAGGTCGCTCCTCCGCATGTTGTTCCACGTAGGTTTTTATCTCTGCGATGAGACTCGGGAAACGAGATTTCTTAAGCGCCGACGGATCGCTCCCCGCCTCTTTGGCCACGTTGTTCTGAGTGACCGGTGTCCCCTTCGGTAGAAGCTGTGGCCTATCGAGTTTCAGGCGCTCAAAAGCATCACGATATTGATCAGCCGCGCTGCGGCGAGCAGGGAGTTCAACGTCCATTTCTGCTCCCTACGACACGACGGAAGCTCTCTACGGTTCGCTGTTGAGCCATCAACGATTCCATTAGCGGACTTCCATTCTGAGCATTAGCAAGCCGCTCTTTGAGTACATGTTCAAGATCATCTACCGCGCCCAATCGTTCTGAGTCATACAGCACGTCAGGGCAAGGTTTTGCATCCTCTGAATCACCGCCCCCGCAATGAGCAATGTTGTCAATTCCGCCGTACGGACAAGGTTCACGACTCGAACAAACGCCAAGAATGATCGGGCGACAGGCGACCGCGCCTTTCTTTGCCAAACCAATCATCTTCTTCGCATCCTCTGGCGAAATCAGCCGAACGATCTCAGCCTTTCGTTTGTCTCCATGGGGGCTGACAAAACGCTCACTCGTAAGCTGCTGTAACTCTCTTCCCAGCGTCTCGTACATTGTGCGAACGTACAGAGTGTGAGCCTTCTCCTCTAGACGCATCCGCGAGTGATTTTGTCCGTAGTAAAGGCTCATCGCTCGTGTGACGTGCTTGAGCTGGTACTGAAGCGAAGCATCACTTACGAGCCCGGAAGCTTGCATGTTTACTGCCCCAGTTCTACGCAACTGATGCCATGCCAACGGCCATACAGCGCCCACTTGATACTCCTCCGGCAGTGAAGGGGTAGCTAGCCGGGCCAATTTCAAATCCTCAGGCGTGATACGCAAATTTTCTAAGTCAAAGAGCTTCCCGTGCTGCCCCAAAAGGTCGGAATATGACTGAATGCTTGGCCTCAGTGAATGATTACCTTTATTGCGCAACGAACTCCAGGGCTCGTAAGAAAAATCGGTCAAGTAACGCCCGGCGAGAACTCTCGCGGCTTCGTGAGGTGCGTATAGTGAGCGAAACAGAGAAATAACCTCCATCGCCTTCACGGCGACTGTCACAGATGGGGATGTGACCCAAACGGCGTCGCTATCAGAGAGCGTTTTTGTCGTCTGCCCACGTAACAAAAAAATGTCGCCGAAGCTCTTGTCGTGCTCGATGTCAAGGCACCCGGCTCGAAGATTCCACGCCTCCTCGACCCGCATGAGACTGAAGTTAAGGATGTAAGCTAATCCCGCGCCGTTGACCAATCTCAGATAGCTAGTCAGCGCTGTTACTTGCAAGCCGCCACTTCGACCCACCCAACGTTCAAGTAGCTCAAAGATGCCGAAGCGTTTCGCGGTATCTGCAAACGCGCCGAGAAAACGAAGCCCCGTTTTAGCGCCTGATAATTGCATCTTATGGCCGCAAAAAGGCGGGGCGTTTACGCACGCTGTTCTCTCCGAAACCCTCTGGTTATGTTCGTAAGCCGCGAAGCAGAACCGGTAACAAGCTTCAACCTGTTCTCGATGGGATAGGAAGTCATCAAGGCACTCTCGCAGCCTAGTAACTTGATAGCGCCAAATACGTGGAGGAATGTAAGGTGTTTGAGCTGTATGGTGAGTTGGAAAAAGCGCAGCCAGACGGGTTAGGGAGCCTGAATCCAGCAACGTAAATCCTACGGCATTACGGGACGCGTAAAGCTCATGCATTAACGACAGAAACTCGGTTTTTCTTGAGGTATTAAGAAAGGCAGGGATCCGTTCGCATACGCGTGGAAAGTGGCTTAATTCGCTGGCAAGTATTCCTGCCTCTTCGCAAAGAACAAACAGCCGCCGCATCTGATCGAAACGCGTTTTAAGGGATCTGTAGCCACGAGCGCCATACGGCCCGTATAGCCACCAGCCAGTGATGATTCGAAGTAAATTTGCGTTCTTTGAGCTAATTGGCGCCGCTGATTTTTTAACTGGCCCATCACCAAAATTCAGCGTCAGTGCCTTCTTGGCCCATGGATCAAGCCTCCAAATTGGATCGCCCCAGCGGCTTATAATTTTGCCCTGTGCATCAATTACGACCGGCCAATCAGGTGGCGGAGGCCAGCTCTCTGGACGGTAATTCGATGCCCCAGGAACGGCGAGAGGCGACTCGATAGAAAGCCCTAACGTCGTGAGCATATTCATAGGGAAGCCCCCGCTGTAACTTCCGCAAGCCGAATAAATCCGTCCCAAGCTGGGTGATAGTCCTCTTCAGCTATGCGAGCCAGTGCCTCATCAACCCAAAGCCGACGCACCTCGCTACTTTCTTGAAAGAACCGTAACTTCGCACTCAGACGCTCGACCGCAAGCATCGCCGGATGGTCAGCCTCGTCAGATCTAACCGTGCACGCTGGGCGATATCTAGCTAGCTCCAAGCTCTTGAGCACTCGCAAACTACTCAGAGACCAGACGTGATCCTCGCTTTCAATATCCCGATGATTGACGCAGAAAAGGCAACCCGCTGCGTTAATACAATCGGGATCAGGAGCATTAGTCGGAGCATCCACGACCGATTCTGGTATCGGCGCTACACAAGTACCTGGAGCAGGTGAGCAAACGACGAGATCTGCTTGCCGGTGAAACCGAGTGATTTCAACCATCGCAATTTGCGGATTGGGCTCGGCGTACACACGAATCAAAGTTTCAGCGGTGTGCTGTGCGATTTCCGCCACCAGTTCGGGGCGTTGCGACTCACGTAGCAGCCAATTAATACGCGCGCCCCGGAGCTTACGGGGTCGAACGAATCGAACATTGGAATCGGTGCAGACACGCGCAATAGCCGTGAACTGAGGAGCTTCTAGAACGAGACGTCCCCCAAGACGGACGAGAGGAAAAAGAAGTCCCTCTAGATCGACTGGAAACCACGTGCTTCGCCACTCAATGTAGCGTTCGAACCACTGCTTATAGCTTGAGAAAACCTCAAAAAGCACTTCACCCTGACGGCGATTTTTGTAAGACCTGACTTGGTAACCATCAAGATGACTCGTGTAATGGTATTGGTCGATCCGAAGCTGATGCGCCTGCGACAAATTCATGCCCGTTTGTGCGATGAACATAAGCAACTCGGCTTCGATTCGCAGATTCACTGCTGGGTATCGAGTCTCGATTGAAACGTCAGAGTTCCGAAGTTCGCGGTTTCGAAGGATGTCCGCAATCTGGAATTTGGTTTGAGGTCGGATCCGTCGTGACGCTTCCTTCCCTGTGTCGCGTAGGCCGCACCAGATAGGTAGCGTCGAACCTGACCGCAATTCCACTTGGATGGGAAGTGGCCCCGTCACGGCCTCATAGGTAAGAGCCGTACAGAGGTCGGCAATTAACTGCCCGAATGAGAAGCTCTCTTCTAAGCTTTGCTTACCAGCGCTTCCATTACCTGCCCTTCCGTTGCCTCTTGGTTTGCGAATTCGGGTGCTGTAGAGAAGCGTCGAGCTTCGACCCAGAACTCGGTCAAGCATTGTCGCGGTTAAACTTGCCGTGTCGTATAACGATCCGGCGGTTAGATATCCTTCTACGCGGTGACGCTGTAGAAGATGCTCGGCCCACCCCAGGTATGCTTCCGTGACCGAATCAACACTCAACGGACGCCCGCATTGATCAACCCACTGAAAAAACTTCCTCAACGCACCGATCTTGTTATTCGCCGAAAAGCGGCTTCCTCCGCCGGCAAGGTCATCGGTCAAACAATCATGGAGTCCTTTCACAAGCTCCGACCGCTCCAGTAAAGGGTCACCGAAAGCCTCTGATGTGATTTCACTGCGCACAGTCTTCACTTTTGCCCCAGCACCACCACTGTATAAAAGCGGTGCCAGATCCCAGGGCGTCTCGTTTTTCCCGTACTCAATCATTGGAAACGTCAGGTCTAAAGACATCAGGTTACTCATTACTCGCTCCCTGCCTCGAAGCAATTCCTGTAAACGCAGTCATGAAGCTGTTCGCAATGGCCTGCTTAGCGGGTTCGGCCTGCACAAACTTGATGTATTTGAAGGTGGTAGCCTCCGAATTTCGACCGTGAAGCAATGCATTGCTGACAGTCGCAATCACTATCGCCACATCAGTGCAATTTGCTAAAGCGAGCCTAGCTAGCTCAGTTCCAAAGGTGCATCGGGATTGGTGGAAGCGAAACTTCCTGAGCGCTTTGATGCCCGACGCGATGCCTAATTTTCTAAGCGATGACATCTCAACGTTTATGGCCGAAGACTGATCACTGTTGCGACGTCCGAAAGGGTTTCCGAAACGTGTCAAGAACACTAAGTCTTGATGCTCGCCAGCAGCAGATGCCTCGCGAGTCAACCTGCGAAGACCCTTGGCGTACTCCAAGACTTCTGAGCACAAAGCTTCGGGAATCCATACCTGGCCAGTTACTCCAAATTTGGTATGCACGGGCGGGGACGCACCTGGCCCTACGGATATCAGAAGCAGACCTTTAGCAGACGGATCATGTAGGGCACGCTCCAACGTATTGATACGAAGGTCACAGATCGTTCCCAGTCGCATACCCGTAAAGAAACCTAGAGCCAACATCAGGTAAAGCTCGGGTGAGGCGCTCTGTTTTGCGAAATCAAGAATGGCGTCTCGATCAACCGCAGACACTGGAAGTAGCCCACCTTCCAAAGTGACCCCAATGCGTTTTCGGTTTGGAATACCCAGATCGGTGCTGGTGCCAGCTAGCGTTCGCTCGAAGCCGACCTGGTCAAAGTATTTGATGAAATAGCGCTTGTCTTTCCACAGCGGCAATAGCGGGTTTAGAAGGCCACGCCTCCTAACCCACCTGTAGAAACTGATGCAGTTACGCATGTACTCGGAAGCTGTGGCAGGACTGATATGACCAGCATCACGAGCCTTGATAAGCGCCCCACGGTACTGAACAAGACATCGATCAGCCTTTCGAGACGGAAACTCAAACCACTGAAGCCCGCGACTCTCCAAAAACTTCGCGTAGTTCAACAGCCCGTTCAGGTTGCTAGAAACGGTCTTAAGGAGTGCCTCACCATTGGTTACTCTCTCCATAGCCCAGAGATTGGCTTCTCTCCAGGGCAAGCCGTCTTCCCAGAATATTTGTGGTAGTCCTTCGATCACTACACGGGAGCTATTCAGCGAGTAGGTAATCAGGCGGTCTTTGACAGAAAGGTCATGCGGACTGAAGTGAATGTGTTCGACGGTAGGCAAGTGAAATCTCTGTAAGAACAAGCGTCAATGTCCATGGGGACACCATCTAACTTTGGGCGTCCACAGTATGCAACTTATTCTTATCTATAGAATACACTTCGCTGTCGTAAACCATTGATTCTACGAGGGTCATGACCCTTTCGGACATTTGACCGTACAACGCGTAATTGCTGCTGAACGCCACGATGCCGTGGCGGCGCAGCGTGTCCTTGATTTGGAAATAGGGCGCGCCCATTTTGACGTAAGGCTTGGCGTCGTAAGTACGGGCGATCACGCAGCCGTCGTTGTTACTGAGAACAACAATGGGCGTATGGGCAAGATCCGGTCTGAAAACACGCTCAACGGCGCCGTAGAAATGATTGCAATCGACCAGCCCAAACACAGGCAAGCCTGCGTAGAGCGCAGTTCTAACGTGCATGGTCGCGCACGCTGTAGTTCACCACACCCCATATCACCAGTTCGTCCCCCTCCATGACGTACCTGGGCGGGAATTTGGAGTTTTCGGCCATCAACACCACTTGACCATCGCGGCAGTGAAAACGCTTGCACACGCACTCGGCATTGAGCGCCGCAATGACGATATCGCCATGCCGCGCCGTTTTGCTTCGATCAACCACCACCAGGTCACCGCTGAAAATCCCGGCGCCTTGCATGCTGTCGCCTTGGATCTTGGCCAGATACATGTGGGGGGCTCGGATTTCGAACAGCTCATCGAGCGATATCAATTTTTCAAGGTGGTCCGCTGCCGGCGATGGAAAACCGGCAGACACCTGGGAGGAATACAACGGGAGTGATACACCACCACTGGCAATGGGACCAAGAAGGGTCACGCTCATAAACCTGGCCTGAACAAATAACTGTATGGATACACAGTTAACTGCGCCACGGAAGTCGCGTCAATTTGAGCCGACCAAATGCCCTCCGACCTGAATTGAGCCCTGCCGAAAACCCATACCACTCGAACTCCTATTTCTTACTGCACCGAACGCGGCCATCCGGTTTCCTGTACCTGAACCCACTTCAGGTACGGTGCGATGAACCCTATCAATAAACCTTCCCGCAGGACGAGGCTTTGGCTTGCCTCCATGGCCTTGACGCTCCTATCTGCCACAGCGCACGCGGAAACATGGGTAATCACTGATCAGGCACATCCTGTATCCGCACCTACTGGCGTGCGCATCATTCGTCTCGACGACCAGCAACGCCTCGAAGAGCTGCTGTCTCGACAGCTTCCTAACGATCAACGCCAGGCTGAAGCAACCATTCAACGTTACTTAGCAAGCCCTGCCGGCAAACGTCTTCAAACCGACCTGGTTCAAGCACAGCAGGGCATTACAGATGCCTGGAGTGTGGGGGTTGAAAAAATCCCCGCAGTTGTCGTCGACCGCCGCTACGTTGTGTACGGGGAGGCGGACGTGGCAAAAGCCATAGCGCAGATTGATCGAGCTAGGAGCCTGTCACGATGAGACGCTCACGCTTAGCGATCCGCCCACTGTCACTGGCCATCACCTTCAGCTTGTCCTTCAGCGCATCAGCTGCGATCACTTCGGCCACAATCATTGCTTCGACGCTGTCGCCGACCTGTCTGGAATACAAAGTCGTCGGCATTTGCTATTGGCTCCTCTGCACGCCCTTCGGCTGCAAGGTCAAAACGTCCACCAAAGTTCGTCACTATGTGCCGGACGCCGTGGTGTCTGCATACTCAAATACGGGGATGAACCCCTGGATAGAGATGTCGCCTCTCGGCACACCTAATCCGATGGCTCAAGCAGGTAACGATGGCACCACCAACCACGTCGCCGAAAACAACATGATCAAGTTCAAGGAAGCCGACGTGATCGGCCATCCTGGTGGTGCGGCACTGAGTCAGTTCGCCAGCGCCTCTGGCTATGTCTGCAAAGGCGCAACGTTACCACTTGTCCCCTACTTCCTCAGCACCCTGGACCCCATAGCCTGGCGGTACGGCGTACCTGAAGCTGTATACCCTGAAGCTCTCATTCCGGGTATGCGCGAGATCGGTAGCCTGCTCACTGCAAGCAGCTGGGGGAATGTCTATCCACGCAGTGGTTTTCTTAATCAAGTCGATGACTACAAGACCGGTGCCGTAATTGCACAGCGCGCCGGTGACGTGACCACCCGACTGGGTCAGGTCCATGTCTACCTACCGATGCTTGCCCTACCCTACCCTGGTTACTGGCCAGCGGGAGCACTGCGCGAAGGTGACGCCTCCACCGGTAAGTGGCAGGAACTGACCCCGGTGCTCAATCCCACCTGCGCAACATTTCCAACCATCACACCCAATATCGATGCCCAGGACGGCGGATACGCCTGGGCGCTCTGGCGTCCGTATTCGTGCTGCCAACGTCGTGGCCAGACCTTCCTCGGCAGTACGGACTTCCAATGAAAAAGCCACCAAGTACATCAGAAACTTCAACTCCTAACCGTGACGCCTTAAACCCAGGTGAAAACCTTTGGCGCTCGCCCCACCGCAGGTAAGAAGCCATGTCCAGCACAGTGAAAAGAATGCTCGTAGCGTCTAAAAGCGGCGATATAGCTGTAGCGATACTGGTCAGCGAAACCCGCAGCGTTTGGGTGCTTGAAATCGAAAAGCGAGAAGTGCGCGTGAGCAAGTCAGATAAACGTCAACGAGCTTTTCGCGATATGTCCGAGGCATTGCAGTGGGCCGGTGCTGAGCCAGAGTTGATTGCGCAATTTGTTCACTCAGAGCCCCTTAAGCAGGAGCCAGCACCCGAGTAAAGAGTTGGAAACGCGGATGTCGGCCAAGTCGGCATTACTGATCATTGCCTTATCGGGGCATTAATTACTCAAAGACAAGCGGTCGGAGCACAACATGAAACTCACTACCTTGGCGATAGGGCTCGCCTGCAGCCTCAGCAGTGCAATAGCAGTCTCTGCTGATCCAATCAACGTCTCCTCCTCTGGCAGCGTCATTGGCGACGACGTGCTCTACAACATCGGCGGGGGGAACGCCGTGACAATGGGGAGCGCCGGCAACATGGACAGTATTTCCGTCGGCGGTGGCTGGAACAACAACCTGGTCTGCGGAAACATGAGCATGAGCAACACCCTGCAAAACCAGTTGAATGGTGCCACCTCTGGATTCCAGAACATCATGAGCTCGGTGGTGCAGAACGCCACCAGCGCCGTCGCCTCGCTGCCAGCCTTGATCCTCCAACGCGCAAATCCAGCGCTTTATAACCTCATCACGAATGGCATCTTGCAGGCTCGATTGGACTTTGACCGGTCCAAAGGCACCTGCAGGGCCATTGGCGAAAAAATGGCGGATATCGCCGGTAATCAAATGGGTTGGGGCAAGCTCGCTGAAGGTCAGGCGATGAGCCAGGCGCTGACGTCCAACACGGACGCAGTCTCTGCAGTGGAGCAGGTCGAAAAGAAAGGCGGCAACGATGGCGTCACCTGGGTTGGGGGTGATCGAGCAGGAGGTTCCGGCCAGAAGCCAATCCGTATTGTCGGTGACGTCACCAAAGCGGGATACAACCTGCTTAACAAACGTGCGGCCGGCGACACCGGCACGATCAGCAAAGACAGCTGCAACAATGGAATGGTCTGCAACGTCTGGTCATCGCCCCAGGAAGCCACCACATTCGCCAATCGTGTGCTGGGAGAACAGCAACAACAAACCTGTGACAGTTGCCCTAAAACGGTGACAGCAGCAGGTGTAGGCCTCACGCCACTGATCCAGGAAACGTATGACACCAAGCTAAAGGCGCTGCAGGAGCTGCTGACTGGAAACAAAAGTTTATCGGTCGAAAACCTTGAGGCCGCAAGTAGCAACTCTCTGCCCATCACCCGTGGTGTTGTCGCTGCTCTCAAGGATGAGCGAGATCAAGACGTACTCGCTCGCAGACTTGCCTCCGAAGTCGCGCTGTCGGATGTACTGGAGAAAGCGTTGACCCTTCAACGCACCTTGATGGCAGGTAGCCGAGAACCAAACGTCGCGGCTAACGACCTGGCCGTTCAGGCAGTCGGTCAGCAGAGCTCGTCGCTGCAACAGGAAATCAGCAATTTGAAAATGGAGCTGGACATGCGTCAGCAGCTCGCGAAGAACTCACCACTGACCATCATTGAACGCGGCAAAGCTCGGGCCGAAGACTCACGCGGCGTGTTTCCAGGCGATCCAGAAACGGATCGCCTGAATCAGTTGCAATCACCTGCCAAAAGCAAATAGTGAGGTGTAGGCCATGACTGATATTCAAGATCCTGCCGCCGCCCCCAACCGCTCCCTGACTCGACGAGTCGGGCGGGGCATTCTCGTTGTTCTAGGCACTCTGCTAGCCGCTACAGCAATCGTGGTATTACTCAACGCCGTATTGATGAGCATGTTCGACAGTGCTGAGCAATGGCAAGCATGGCGTGTCGACAACTACTGGACGCTGCTCACCTGGCGACTGATGCTTTATATCGCGTTGACGGTTGCCTGGCTCAAGCTCAAGGCTCGTTTGCCGCAATCGAGGCGCAAAGGCTTGCTGAAGATCGAGGTCATGGTGGCTTTATTGTTTGCCATGGTTGAGATGAGCAAAGTGCTGTATCAGGCAGGAGGTGTCCAGTGACGCTCTACACCAATGACTATCTGGAGTACTACCTCACCCTGGTGGGCTGGATCATCAACAACGGCATCTGGGACATGATTTCAGATACCGGCCTGTTCGCCCTGCCCTTCTGCATAATCGTGATTCGAGAATGGCTCAAGGTCCGTGGTGAAGGGGCTGATGAGGGTAACAAAGGCGTGCTTTCACTGGCCCGGATCGAGACCAACATCTACGTTGGGTACGTCGTCGTCGCATTCTTCGCAGTCCCGGCCGTCAATGTTAGCTTCGATACTTTGGCGTTCGATCAAAGTAGAGCCCAGCAATGCCAGTACAACGTACCCAAACCAGCTGACACGGGCTGGAACACGACATTTAGCTCTCTGGCTGGAAAGAGTGCACAGATGCCCATGTGGTGGGCGTTTATGCATGCGTTGTCAAAAGGCTTGACCAGTGGTGCGGTCGCAGCCATCCCTTGCGGGACCGACCTGCGACAAATGCGAATGGACGTAAACAACACCAAGATCAACAACCCACTGCTTGCCCAGGAAATCGGCGACTTTACCCACGACTGTTACGGACCTTCACGCGCCCGACTCTTCATGCGTCAACCAGATGTGGGCACGAAAGCCAATGATCCCCAGTTCTTGCAGGACCTTAGTTGGATCGGCTCCCACTTCTTGCTGAACACCTCGGGTTACTACGACACGGACTACTCCAAGACACCCAGAACGTCCTGGCCGTACAACGCTTCGCGTGATGTAGGGTTGCCACAGGTGAGCGGAGGTGGAGGATATCCAACCTGTAAACAATGGTGGTCCGATAGCGGAGTAGGCTTACGAGATCGTATCAAAGATCAGGTATCACCTGACCTCATGACAAAAATGCTTGGTTGGGCGAAGTGGCTGTCCCAGGACGAAGTGACCGACTCGCTTGTTCGTCAACTGGTCTCGCCGTCGAACCAGGTTAAAGGGGATGTTTATACCGACTATGGTGGGCAAATAAATGGGACGGTGTGGAATGGCGCAGCTCGCGCAGCCGGCACTCTTGGAGTTGCGCTGGGATCCATGGCCTACTTCCCTGCCATGGACATGGTTCGTCAGGCGCTACCAATGGTCATGGCGTTCTTGAAGATGGCGATGGTGATTTGTATCCCGCTGGTACTGATCGTCGGCGCTTATCAGTTGAAAGTAGCAATGACCATGACAGTGGTATTTTTTGCGCTGATCTTCGTGGACTTTTGGTTTCAACTGGCACGGTGGGTAGATACAACTATCCTGGACGCCCTGTATGGAGCAGGCTCACCCCATTTGTCATTTGACCCTGTCATGGGATTGAACGCTACGACTCAGGATGCAATCCTGAATTTCGTGATGGGTTCGATGTTTATCATCCTGCCGTTGTTCTGGATAGGAGCACTTGGATGGGCGGGGATTAGCGCCGGGAATGCGCTGGAAGGTCTATCGAGAGGTACGAATTCTGTAGAAAAAGCTGGGGCTGAAGGTGGTGAGTTTGCCAAAAGCAAAATCAAATAATTCTGCTTTTACGCTGCTTATCACCTTCAGAACTTAAAATCCTATGATGAAAATTTAGTTTAAAAAATTATCGTCATATTTAGCGTGAAACAAAGGATTGTTTTGATTCCCTAGAGAGTATGGATCATTGTCATATTCAGATTTGAAGGGCTTATAAACACTCGTAGTTCTCACACCCGAACGAGAGCCACACCCTACTACCAGCGCTAGCAAAATTATGCCAACGGTAAAAGCCGCAATGAAGGCATGAGCCAACCATACCCAGGCATATACAGCTAATGCGATTAGAGCAAGACGTTTGACCCAGCGTAAAGTGCGGTTCTCGCTGCACCATACGATGCGCACCGCACGACCAAGGCTATAGCCCAAGCGGCTTGCAACGGTCTGTGAGGTGTATGCGGTCATCATGCTTCTCCTAGCCCTCCTTAAACTGGAGGCGCTTTGACATTATTTATAATCCTGATTTCGCGCTGCCGCAAGGCCAATGGATAAATGGATGCTCAGTCATGCGTTTGCGGAGGCCCTACTCCTGCCCACCGCCAAATGGCCCAAAAGGGTAAATGGTCTCTAAAAGCGAATGGAATGGATCACAAGGGTAAAAGCCCTACCCGAAAGGGCTTGCTACGCAAAAAGGTCGTCGCCCTCACCTGCTGTTCGTTGCAACTCATGGAGCGACACTCAATAAAAAAGGGTTCGGAAACTCCTCGTGCAACTGTTCTGCGCAGGCGTAATCACCTGGAGCGTCACACTGATGGCGTAATGCTTCTCGAAATACCCTAACGCAGCCGGTGACCTTTTCCCATTGAAGTAAACCCACCAGATAGCGGAAAAGCCAGTCCATGATTCATTGATGGAGCTGGTGATGTTCTCATTTTTCCGCCGCAGCAAACCCTTGCCTGCTGCCGCCCCTTCACCAAACGGTTTTCTGAAACCTGCCCAGGGACAGGATCTGCTGGCGACCCCGCGGCGTCAAAAATTGCTGGAGAACATCTGGCAGCGTGCTTCGTTATCACGCTCACAGTTTGTGGAGCTCTATCGGCGCCCACTGGAGCGCTACGCAGAGTTGGTCCAGCAGCTCCCTGCCTCGCAGAACCACCACCATGCACACCCAGGCGGCATGCTTGATCACGGTTTAGAGATCGTCGCCTATGCGCTGAAGATTCGACAGACCTACCTCCTACCCATCGGTGCACCACCGGAGTCTCAATCGGCTCAGGCCGAAGCGTGGACTGCCGCAGCTGCTTATGGCGCTCTGATTCACGACCTCGGCAAGATTGCCGTCGACGTGCACATCGAACTGGAGGGAGGTAAAACCTGGCACCCTTGGCATGGCCCAATCAACCGCCCTTATCGCTTTCGCTATGTGAAAGGTCGCAACTACCAATTGCACGGGGCCGCTGCCGCACTGATCTACGCGCAGATCCTTTCCTCGGAAATCCTGGACTGGCTCAGCGGGTTCCCCGAAGCCTGGTCGCAACTGATCTTTGTGCTGGCCGGCCAATATGAGCACGCCGGCATATTGGGCGAGATTGTGGTCAAGGCCGACCAAGCCTCTGTCGCGCAGGAGCTCGGCGGTAACCCTGGTCGTGCGTTGTCAGCGCCAAAACAGTCCTTGCAACGTCAACTGGCGGACGGTTTGCGCTACCTGGTGCGTGACACGTTCAAGCTGAATCAGCCTGATGGCCCCTCAGATGGGTGGCTGACACAAGAGGCTCTATGGCTCGTCAGCAAACCGATTGCCGATCAACTACGCGCTTACTTGCTGACCCAAGGCGTTGAAGGCGTGCCCAGTTCGAACGCGCCCTTCTTCAACATGCTGCAGGACCAGGGAGTTATCCAGACCAATGCCCAGGATAAGGCCATCTGGAAAGCAACAATCGACAACGGTCGCGGCTGGCGAAATACCTTCACCCTACTCAAGCTTTCACCCTCACTGATTTGGAGTGATCCCAACGAACGGCCCACCGTTTACGCAGGCACCCTTGAGGTTGAGGCTGGCAATGCAGTGGATGAGCTTGAGGCGCAAAGTCCCAGCGCTTCTCCAGTGAAAAGCTCACCTAAAGCGGCTGAAGCTAATGCTGCACCAGCGCCATTAACGCCGGCACCAACGGCATCCGCTGATACACCCCAACGCCGTTCGGATGATCCCGCTGAATTTGACGCGCTACTGGCACTTCTAAATAATGTCAATGAGCCACTAGATGATACCCAAAGCAGTCCCTTGTCACCAATAGAGAGCGCGTCGTCGAAACCGGATGATAGCGAGCGCCTTCACTCTCCTAACCCAGGAGGCGTGCCTGCACCAACTGATAAAGAAGTCATTGCAATGCCCAGTAACACCGAGCTCGGCCAGGGATTTGTTGAATGGCTTAAACAAGGGATCGCATCTCGAAAAATCATTATTAACGACACCAAAGCACTGGTTCATACCGTAGCCGGCACCGCTATGTTGGTGACGCCTGGAATATTCAAGCGCTACGTACTTGAGTTCCCCCACATTGAACAGGAAGCCAAAGCACAGCAAGTCAACGCTTGGCAGTTGGTTCAACGCAGTTTCGAAAAGCAAAAACTTCATCGAAAAACCCAGAAGAGCCTGAACATCTGGAACTGCGACGTAATCGGCCCTCGCAAATCAAAACAGCTGAAGGGTTACTTACTATTGGACCCCCTCACGATTTTTTCAGAAGTACCTCTCGATAACGCCAGCCTTTCTTTAAAATTAGAATCAATGGAGTTCCAACAATGACCACCGCCTTGCAACTTACGGATGAATATATCTTTGCGCGTGACCTTCGGCCAGCAACTACAAAGACTTATCTATCCTCGGCCAAAGCGATGCTCGCACATTTCGGGGCCACCCCAATCGAACAGATTGATCATCGGTCGATCCTCGCGTGGCGAAAGGAGTTTCTGGCAAATGGTAAGGCAAAACGCAGTTGGAATACTTATTCGAGCCACCTACGCACAGTGTGGAAATATGCGATTAAGCACGAAATGCTTAAACATACGACGGTCAACCCATTCAAAGAAACCTGTGTAACGCCCCCGAAACGCCCTAGCAAAATACTCGATGCTAGTTTGATTCAAAGATCTCGGAATTGGCTCGAAACGCTAGAGGCACAAGAGCGCTGCACAAATGAGCGCAGCCAAGTAACACCCGCTTGGTTTTGGCTTGCAGTATTCGAGGTTTTCTACTACACCGGCATACGACTGAATGCTTTATTGCATTTGCGCTATAAAGACGTCGATCTTGATAAGCAGATGATTCTAATCCGTGGTGAAACAGAAAAGACACATCGAGAGTTGG